>CAMIVJ010000036.1 GCA_946401765.1 uncultured bacterium
AGGCGGCTGGCGGACACAACCACGAAAGCGACTTCATCGACGGCATCTACGAGAATCGTCCCATCGCCACGGACTGCGAGATCGGCCATCGTTCGATCAGCGCCTGCCACATCGCGAACATCTGCGAGCGGCTGGGGCTCTCGAGCCTCCGGTGGGATCCCGCTGCGGAGCGTTTCACCGGCGCGAACGCGGATGCCGCTAACGCTCTCCTCGAGGTGAAGCACCACAACGGCTGGAAGCTGTAGAACTGCGTTCGGAGGAGATGGGGCCGTGAAGAGCATGCTTGACAACGTGCGTTCGCCGGCGGACGTGAAGGCGCTTGACGCGGCTGCGCTGCCGGAGCTCGCCGAGGAGCTGCGGCGCGAGATCGTGGCAGGAGTCTCCAAGACCGGCGGGCATCTTGCGAGCTCGCTCGGCGCGGTGGAGCTCGCGATTGGCCTTGCGCGCGTCTTCGAGCCGGAGCGGGACCGCATCCTCTGGGACGTTGGGCACCAGACGTACGCGTGGAAGCTGCTCACAGGGCGGCGTGAGGGATTTGGAACGCTGCGGAAGTTCGGAGGGCTTTCAGGCTTCTGCTGTCCAGAGGAAAGCGAATGCGACGCATTCGTCTCGGGACATGCGGGAAGCGCTCTCGCAGCGGCCGAGGGAATGGCCGCTGCGCGCGATCTGCGGGGAAGCGCGGAGCATGTGGTCGCGGTTGTGGGCGACGCTTCGCTCTCTAACGGCGAGTCCCTTGAGGCGCTCAACAACTGTTCGCAGCTTAAGGGCAAGGTGATTCTCGTTCTCAACGACAACGAGATGTCCATCTCGAAGAACGTGGGTTCCTTCGCGCGCGTTCTCGGAAAGATGATATCGGGGGTGCGCTACAATCGTGTGAAGGCGGCAGCGGAGAGAATGGGCCACAAGCTGCGCCTCACGTTCCTGCGCGGAGCGTACCACAGGCTGGAGAGCACTTTGAAGTCGATCTGGCTCGGCAACGCCTTCTTCGAGTCCTTCGGGCTCCGGTACATCGGGCCGGTGGATGGACACGACATGAAGGCGGTGGAGAACGCCCTTGCCGTGGCGCGCGACGACAAGCGCAGCGTGGTGGTGCATGTGGTGACGGTGAAGGGACGTGGCTTCGCGCCTGCGGAGCGCAATCCCACGGCGTGGCACGGGGTGGGTCCGTTTGCGATACCTGAGCATGGCTCGCCCGAGAAGCCCGCCACGTCGCACGGCTGGAGCGAGGCGTTCGGCGAGGCGCTTGCCGCGCACGCGCGCTCTGACGAGAAGGTGTGCGCGCTCACTGCGGCGATGTGCGACGGCACGGGGCTTGCCGCGTTCGCACGCGAATTTCCGGACCGATTCTTCGACGGCGGCATCTGCGAGGAGTATCTCGTCACGTTTGCGGCCGGCCTCGCGAAGGCCGGAATGAAGCCAGTTGTGGCGATCTACTCCACGTTCCTGCAGCGCGCGGTGGACCAGGTGATGCACGACGTGTGCCTCCTGAATCTGCCCGTCGTCTTCGCCGTGGACCGTGCTGGCTGCGTTGGCGCGGATGGCCGCACGCACCACGGAATGTTCGACGTCGCGATGCTGCGCTGCCTCCCCAACATGACGATCTGCCAGCCGTGCGACGAGGGCGACATGAAGGAGATGCTTTCGCTAGCGCTCGAGAAGGGGGGTCCATGGGCGATGCGCTATCCGAGAGGCAAGGCGCAGGATGCAGCCGGACCGCGCGTGGCGGTGGAATACGGCAAGGCGCGCGTGTTCTCGGGCGAGGGCGCGAAGGTGCAGCTGTGGGCGCTCGGCGACCAGGTGGCGAAGGCGGTGAAGGTGGCCGCTGCGTTGAAGGAGCTTGGCGTCGAAGCGGGAGTGGTGGATGCGAGGTTCGTGAAGCCTTTCGACGCGGAGCTCCTCGCGCAGCATCGCGCGACGGGCGCATTCGTGGCCTCTCTCGAGAACGGCAGCGTGATGGGTGGATTCGGCGAGGCCATCGGGGCGGATATGAAGTTTGGCTGGCCAGACGAGTTCGCTGGCCATGGCAGCGCCGCCGAGCTGGAGCGCGCCGCCCGTTTCGACGTCGACTCCGTGGCGCAGGCAATTTCCGGACGGATCAAAGGTGCGTGAGCGAGGAACAGGAACATGAGCTGGATTGGAGGAGTGGTAGGTTACATGCTAGGCGCGCGTTTCGGCGCGTTGGGCGGAATCATCGGCGCTGTGATCGGCAGCGGCGTGGGCGATTACATCAAGGGGAAGGCGAACGAGGCCGCGGCGCAGAAGCAAATGGAGGACGAGGCCCGCCACCGGATGAGGAACCGGTCCGCAGGACGTGATGCCGCATCAGGGCCGCGTGCTTCGACGAGCCGCACGTCGCTCGAGCGCGAATTAGTGTTTCTTTCGGCAGTGGGTGCCATGCTTGCCAAGCTTTCGAAGGCGGACGGCCATGTGGACGAAACCGAGATCGCCGCCGGCGAGGATGCGTTCGTCCGCCTCGGCCTCACGCCCGAGAAGCGCGAGATATGCATCAAGGCCTTCAGGGCTGCGAAGAGCGATTCTCACTCGATATTCGACTATGCGAGTTCGTTTGCGGATGTCACGCCGGCTCTGACCATGCGCGAGCTGCTGTACGACATTCTCTGGGACGTCGCGTGCGCCGATGGCGTCCTTGCTCCCGAAGAGCGCCGCATCCTCGAGACGATTGTGACGTACCTGCGGATCCGTCCGTCGCTATACTCCGAGCAGTACTTCAACCGCGTTGGCACCCGCAGTCGTTCCGATGCCGGCCGCTCACGCGCCTCCGCCGCGAAGACAGATCCGTACGAAGTTCTTGGATGCAGTCCGCGCGCTTCCGACGACGAACTGCGCCGCGCCTACCGCGCCCTCGCGAAGAAGCACCATCCGGATATTCTGCGTGCGCAGGGACTCCCGGAGGAGATGATAGAGAGGGCAACCGAGAAGATGGCCCGCATCAACGCCGCATGGGACGAGATCAGAAGCGCCCGCAGCATCTGACTGCTTGCGGATTGGCGCGGTCCATCGGGCTGATGCAGAACGTCACGACTGCACGCTTCGAATGATGCGGGGCAAGATGCTTGCTACTTTGAAATTTTGTCGCGTCTCTGCGGGATGTTGACACAATGTTCACGGAAATGGTAAAAAACACCAAAAAATTTTCCATCCACGTTTCCATAAACAACAGTGAGGTCGACATGGTCGCTAAAAGAGCATGGCTAGTCGCCACGGCGTTTGCCGCGGCGCAGGTTTTCGCAGGCGGAAACCTGATATTGAACGGCACGTTCGAAGGAACGGCTTCTCAAAACGCCTGGGGCGCATACGCCAATCAGGGCGACTTCAGCTGCTCAGACTGGACGTTCGACGCGCCTAGCCGCGCCGGGCTTGGCAAGCCTAATGGCACATGGATGGCAAGCGGACTCGCCGTGGGCCCTTTTGCGCTCTTCCTCCAGACAGGCAGCGGGGAAGTGATTGTTCGTCAATCGCTAGGCGCGCTTCCCGCAGGCGCGTATCGCATCACGTTCTCATATACAGTGCGTCCCAGCCATACCGGCGCGACCACGCATGTTGAACTTGTGGAGGATGGAGGCGCTGTGACGAGCGTGGGGTCGCTTTCGCCAACGACAACCTCGTTGCTGTCCTTCTCCGCTGACGTGACGATTCCGGCCGGTACCTATACCTTCCGCTTCCGCCAGCCTGATCCTGGCGGCGACAAGGCCAACGTCTTCGAGAACGTGGTGGTGCGCCGTCTCGACGCCGCAATCGGCGACGCGCGCTACCCCGAATTGACGGACGCCTTGGTCGCATCCGACAAAGGCGCCGTTATCCAGTGGGATCAGGACGGCGCAAACGCCTCGCTCTCCAGCGCGAACCTGACGTGGAACGGAAACATGCCCACAGTGCAGGTGCCCGGCACGCTCACCTTCCAGGGCTCGAACACGATCGCCACCTATGGCAATGCGCCCGGCGTCTTCACGCTCTTCTCTGCGGACGCGATCTCGCTGGCCTCCGGCGCCACGCTTTCCCTCGACGCGCCTGTGACTGACGGCCTCGTGCGCACGCTCAACGTCAGCGAGACCGCAGTCACTCTCGTCGTCGCCCTCGATCCCAACCGCACCGAGATGGTGATCAACGGCGACTTCGACCTCCCCGGCATGTCGACCGGCACCATCCAGGCACAGGCTCCTTCGTGGAGCTACGCCTATCCGAACGGCGGCTTTGCGATTCCGTACTGGGACTACTACACGTCCGACACCGTGCACCAGGGCTACGGTTGCGGCATCTCAGAGGCGAACGGCACATGGCTAGCGGCCAACCAGACCAACGGCGGCAGATATTCCTTCTACGGCCAGCGCGAGGTGAACGGCATCGACGCGCTCATCCGCCAGAACTTCGGCGCTACGCCGGCCGGTGTGTACCGCTTCTCGTTCAACTATGCCACGCGCGGCGCCAGCCAGGCCGCCTGCATCTGGAACGCAAAGGTGCTCAAGGACGGCGCGACGATCCATTCGATGAAGATGGGAGAGATCTCCAATACAGTCTTCGCAAACAAGTCCACCGTAATCGCCATCGGCTCGGCCGGCAGCTACGGCCTCGCGTTTGCCCACCTGTCGCCTAACAAAGACGACCGCACGGCGTTGATAGACGACATCCATTTCACGCGCGAGGCGGTTGGCGGATGGAGCGTGGCGGACGGCGTGACCACGCTTTCGGGCACGGCCGAGGTGCCGGCGCAGAGCTTTGTGGACGGCGATGCCGAGATGGCTTCCGGCACCGTGATCTCCACGGCCGTGGACAGGTTCCTTCCCTCTCTGCGCGTGGACGGCACGCTCACCGTGAAGGGCACGGTGACCATCACGCTGCCCAACTCCTACACGACGGAAGAGGGCACTTACAAGCTCGTCGAGGCGAAGGCACTGGCGCTTGAGAACGGCGCCTCCTTCATGATCGACCCCGCATGCAAGTTCAGGGACGTAGATGCCGGCGCCAACTATGCGTACGTGCCCGAGCTGATCACGACTGCGAACGCCGTGATCCTGCATCTCTACAACTTGCAGCCGAGCGGCAACAACTACTACAAGGCGGCCTCCGGGAGAACTGACGACTTCTGGAATACCGCGTCCAACTGGGAGCGCAACCACGTTCCCGCCAGCGGCGACGGCAACGTGCTCTTCAACCATCCTGGCACGGTCGTGTTCGACGGCGCATACGCCAACTCCGACAAGCTCTTGTTCTTCTTCCGCAATGGCATGCAGGCGCCGGTAGTGTTCGACGCTACGGACGACGCCTTTGGCTACGACTTCAATTCGGCGGGCGAATACTTCCGTGGCGCGCAAGGCAATGGAGTGGCCGGCTGGGTGGACTTCCATCGCGGCACGTATTCGATGCTGAGAATTCTCTTGACAGGCTCTTCCAACACCGGGTACGAGAGCGTGTTCAGATTCGACGTCTCCGGCGCCACGGTGAGTTCGGGAGCGATGCAGTGCGGGTATTCGGTCGACGCCCTGACTGACGTCAACATCTCCGCCGGCACGCTCACCATATCCGACTACAATCCCAACATCACCGCGCGTACGATGAACCGTACGCGTGTGACGGGCGGCAAGTTCGTCATGACCAGCAACCTCCAGGCGTGCAGCGGGCAGAGTTCCGTGTTCGACTGCGAAGTGACGGGCGGCGAAGTGGAGGTGCGCGGCACGCTCAACGTCGCCTACACTGCCGCCAACTCGCGCGGCAATCTGCGCCTTTCCGGCGGCCTCGTGAGGGCGAACAACATCTCTGCCCCTGTGGGATTCGGCACGTTCCTCTTCGACGGCGGCACGCTTGCGCCGTACGCCACATCCACGGCATGGCTTGACGGCACCACTCTCACCGTTGCGGCTGGCAAGAACGCGGTGGTGGATACTGAAGGCAAAGACATCGTGTGGGCGGCGACGCTTGCGGACGACGCAGGCGGAAACAACTTCGGCTTAACGAAGCGCGGCGATGGCGTTTTTGCGTTCGCCGCAGACCAGACGTTCACCGGCGCGCTCGCGGTTGAAGGCGGCACGCTCATGGCCACGAAGGCTATCGTCGCCTCTGGCACGTCTGTGGCGCAGGGCGCTACGCTAAGCGTTGCGGACGGCACGGTGGGCCAGACGGTCAATCTCGCCGCGCTAGCGCCAGCAGGCGGCGCGCGCCTCGCGATCGACCTCGACGAAACGGCGTGCGACCGTTTCGTTCCCGAAGCGCTCGACCTCTCCGGCGCGTCGTCGGCAAACCCGGTGGTGATCGTGGTGAGTCCGCTTGGGCTATCCGAACTGCCCGTCACCGCAGAGTACACCGTGATTGCGGGCGGTCTTGCGGCTGCAGACGCGGGCAAGTTCACTGTCAACGGAGTGGACGCGCTCGTCGGCGTCAAGAACGGCGCGCTCGTGCTCACCAGCTCGAACCGCGAGAAGGTGACCGCCGAATGGAGCGGGGCCGCTAACGACGGCGGCAAGTGGACGACGGCCGGAAACTGGACGGACGACATCGCGCCGCAGAACGGCGACACCGCCGCGTTCAACCTCGCCTCTGGCGGCATTACTGACTTCGACATCGGCGGCCTTGCCCTTGGCGGCATCGTGTTCGGCCAGACGGCGGGCGCATTCACGCACGCCGGCGCAGAGTCACTGCGCGTCGTAAACGCTGTGACGAACCTCTCCTCCGCCACGCAGACGTTCACCGTGCCGATGACGATTGGCGTGGACGGCAAGAGCGCGGAGGTGAACACAGCGGGCGACCTCGTGCTCACCGGCGCCACCACCATAGCCGCCGCCACGCTCGTGAAGAAGGGCGCCGGCACGCTCGCGGTGCCTGGTCCGACGGCGCTTACGGCCTCGCGCATCGAGGTGGAGGAGGGAACGCTGCGCATCGATGAGCGCGTGGCCACCACCGACTCGCCCAAGGACGGAGCGATTGTGGTGAAGGACGGTGCGCGGCTCGACGTGAATTCCGCCCTTGATTGGGACTATCCCGTACAGCATGCTTCCACTCGCAGCAAGACGGTCTCCATTCAGGGCAATGGTCCCGACGGCGCGGGCGCGCTGTACAACTCAAACGTCAACGGGGCGAACGGATCCGAGCTGAGCCGCCTCACGCTAACCGGCGACGCAAAGGCAGGCGGTGGCCATGTCTACGTGCGCGCTCTGGCCTCGTCTGAATTCCCCGAGTCCATCATCTCGGGTCATGAGCACACGCTCACGGTGGACACTGGCATCGGATGCGAGACTGTGAACTGGTTCGGACTTGCCGGCACTGCGCTTGACCTTGCGCGCATCGACGTGAACGGCTATCTGCACTTCCAGGACGAGATCACAGGCTCTGTGGCTGACGGCGTGCACTTCAAGGATGGTTCGAATCTTCGTCTGCACATCGCCACCCTGCCCGCCACGGTGCCGATCATTGCGGATGCAGGCGCTAATGTGAAGGTGGCGGGCTCTGGTTCCGCGAGCAAGGTGAACAGCACGCTCACGATCGGAGAGGGCGCCACCATGACGGCTACGGCCTCGCAGCCGATCACATTCTACGGGCCTGTCACAAATGCAGGCACATTCGTGCAGGCGAGCGGCAACGTCTACTTCAACGGTCCGTCGCTCGAAGGCGGCACGTACACGGCCAATGGAACTTTCCTCTGGTTCGGCGGATCCATCAACTCGCCCGAAAGCGAGATCACCATCGGCGAATCCACCACGGGCGTCGTGATCTTCGGCGCGCAGCTAGACTTGCCGGATACGGGACTTCCGACGCTGGCGAAGATCAACGCCACCACCACGAAGGAGACGCGCCTGATGCCGCGCGCGCCTTCGATGATCGACGGTGACCTGTACGACGCAGTGATCAGCGGCGCCGCCAACTTCGTGTACATCGACAGCGTTGAGAACGCCGCCACGGTGACGGTGAAGAACGCAACGTGGAATCTTAAGAACACCTTGTACCTCGGCGCGAACGACCGCTCCGGACATTTCGTCGTCGGCGATGGCGCCGTAGTCACGGTGCCTAACCTGATATACACCGCCTACAGCTCCGCGCCAAAGGCGACGTATATCGAAGTGGCGAGGGGCGGCACGCTCAACTGGACGCAGTCCGGCGGCAACGGCTTCCACATCGGCCGCGGCTATTCCGATGCGCTCAACGAGTCCGTATGCTACCCCCACCGCGTCTCGGTGACGGGCGGCACGCTCAACGCAGACAACGGCACGGTGCTCGTTGGCGTGTTCACCGCGTTCTCCTACTTCGATCTTCTCGACGGATGGTTCTCGCCGAAGCAGATCGAGATCCGCCACATCAACAACTCAAGGGCCAAGTGGATCAAGGCCCACGAGGAGCTCTTCACTCAGAAGGGCGGCGTGTTCGCGCTGGGCTCGGGCGGTATGCGTTCGTCGTGGCCCAACTGGGAGAAGCCGCACGCGGATCTCCAGGGCGGCGTGCTGCGTCCGCGCGAGAGCTTCTCCAACAAGTTCGGCTACATGAACATTCAGTTCGGCGCCTCGCCCGCATCTCCGGGAGAGTACGCGATAGAGTTGAACGGCAAGGACGTTGCGTGGAACGCGCCGCTTCTCGGCGCGAGCGAAGTGACGATCCAGGGCGAAGGTAAATTCTCCAGCTCCGCGCTCCTGCAGTCGATACCGCTCGGCCGCTGGAACGTGACCGGTACAACGCAGCCAGTCGATCTCTCGGGCGCGGCCGGTTTCGCCGGAGGGCTCAACCTCGCCGACGGCACGTCTGCCACGCTCTCGATCGAAGGCGAGGGGCTTGTGGAGTGGGCGATGTTCAATTCCGACGAATACAACGGTCTCGACGCCCTCAAGGGCTTCACGGGCATCTGTCCGTACGTGGCGACAACGCTCGCGCACCTGCACATCCACTATGCCAATGACGCGTCAAAGCCCATGGGCAGCAACTCGGCGTTCATCTACCGCGGCCAGTTCTTCGTGGAGGAGGCGAAGGCCGGCACCTGGTGCTTCGCAGGCGACTTCGACGACAACATCTATCTCGAGGTTGACGGCACGGGCGTCTTCACCGGCACGGCGCACAACGTGGCTGGCGCGGGCTCGATTGAACTTGCCGCAGGCTGGCACGACTTCCGCGTGATCGCGCGCGACGGCACGGGCGAGATGGGGCCGTGGATCACTGAGTGGCAGAATGCGGGCTTTGGCATAGGCTGGACGACGGACGCCTCGGCCGCAGGCTCCACCGACCCGACGAAGTACACGAAGTTCGACACCTCCACCCTCAAGATGCGCCTGCCGCAGTCCGCCGCCTCCCGCACCGGCGTTCGCATGCGCGTGCTTGGCGCATGGGGCACTGGCGACAAGACCAACTTTGCGAACGACGACCTCGTGTACTCGCGTCTCGACTGCGTCACGAACACGCTCGCGGGACTGAACAAGTATGGCAACGCGAAGGCTGAGGCCGAGTTCCAGAGCGGCACATGCGTGCGCTTCGACGGCTGTTTCTACGTTTCCGCCGATGAGGCAGGCGAGTGGACGTTCTACGGCCACTACGACGACCTCATCGCCCTCGACGTCGATGGAACCCGCTTGCTTGCCACCACGTCATGGGGCACTGCCAACATCGCAACGGGCACGAGGTCGCTTGACGAAGGCTGGCATTCGTTCCGCATCTCGGCGGTTGACGGCGACGGCGGATGGGGCGCGTATTCCACAGACTCCGACGGCAGAAGGGGCGCAATCAGGGTGAAGCGTCCAAACGGCGAGAAGACGCTCACCTTCGACGAGACGAACTTCCGCATCGCCTACAGCGCGCAGGACGCGCAGAAGTTCTGCGCCGCGGGCCTTGGCGGCGTCACGACGCTCGGAGCGGGCTCCACGCTTGTCAACCGCAACGGCATCTCCGCTAACGGCGCGTGCCCGATCTACGGCACGCTCGCCGGCTCGGGCGCGCTTGACGGATTCTTCCGCTTCACGGGCGAGGCGAGCGCGATCAGCGTCACCGGCAACGGCGGGCGCCTGTCGTCCAAGCCCAACCTCGACGACGTGGTGAACGGCGACTGCCTGAAAGGCCTTGCTAAGGTGGAGATGAACTTCCCGGAGGCGAAGCCCAACGCGGCGCGCTACGACGTATGCGCGGCGGGCGACCTTACTGCCGAGGAGGCCGCGCTGATCGCGGTGAACGTGAAGCTGCCTAACGGCGATGTTGCCGACGACTGGAAGGCCACCGTCGTCAACGGCCGCCTAAGCGTCAAGAACCCGCATCCGGGCGGATGCACCATTATCCTCCGGTAACAGGCACAATCACATGTAGCGTTTAACGTGCGTCGCGCGTCGGTGCCTGTGGCACGCCGCGCGGCTTGCGTCAGGTCTTTATATTCCGGCGCGATTATGGTAGAATAGAGGCGTCTTTATCAAACGGAAGGTTTTAAGATGAGTCTTTCAGTAGGCATTGTGGGCCTGCCCAACGTCGGCAAGTCCACGCTCTTCAACGCGCTGACGAAGCGCCAGCAGGCGGCGGCCGAGAACTACCCGTTCTGCACGATCGAGCCGAACTCGGCAATCGTCGAGGTGTCTGACCCACGTCTCGAGGCGCTGGCGGCGATTGTGCATCCGCAGCAGATCATCCGCGCCACTGTGGAGTTCACCGACATCGCCGGCCTCGTGAAGGGTGCGTCGAAGGGCGAGGGACTCGGCAACAAGTTCCTCGCGAACATACGCGAGTGCGACGCGATCCTGCACGTTGTGCGCTGCTTCGAGAACGACGACATCATACACGTTCAGGAGGGCGGCAACAAGTCTGCCCCAATCGACCCCGCAGGCGACGCGGAGGTGATCGAGACGGAGCTTGTGCTCGCCGACATGGAGCAACTGCAGAAGCGCTGCGACAAGACGCGCAACGAGGCCAAGAGCGACCCGAAGAAGCGTCCCGAATTCGACGCGATGACGGCTCTTCTCGCCCACCTCGGCGAAGGCAAGCCCGTGCGCACCTTTCCGCGCGCCGAAGGCGACCCGATCCTTCCCGTTCTCCGCGACCTTCACTTTCTCACCGACAAGAAGACCATCTACTGCGCGAACGTGGCAGAAAGCGATCTCGCCGCCCCGGAGGCCAACCCGCACGTCGCCGCGCTCAAGGCCTACGCCGACGCGCAGGGATGCGAGATGGTGACAGTGTGCGCGCAGATGGAGGCCGACCTCGCCGGCCTCTCGGACGACGACGCACGCGAGTTCCTCTCGAGCTACGGCCTCACCGAGAGCTCGCTCGACCGCACGATCAAGCTCGCCTACCACACGCTCGGCCTCGCGAGCTTCCTCACGGCCGGTCCTAAGGAGGTGCGCGCCTGGACGTTCCGCCGTGGCTGGAAGGCACCGCAGTGCGCAGGCGTGATCCACACCGACTTCGAGAAGGGCTTCATCCGCGCGCAGGTGATTTCGTTCGACGACTACGTGAAGCACAACGGCGAGGCTGGCGCTCGCGCCGCCGGCGCGCTGCGTCCGGAAGGCAAGGAATACGAGATGCAGGACGGCGACGTGGTGGAGTTCATGTTCAACAAGTAAAGGCGCGCCAGAATGTCAGAAGTCGCCTCATCCACGAACGGCATAACCTTCGCCGAGTTTGCGTCCTGGACAGGCGCGAAATGCGAAGGACCTCTTCCCGAATCTTTCTCGCGCGTCACGTTCGACTCGCGCCTAGTTGCGCCTGGCTGCCTCTACATGGCGTTTCCCGGCGCCACGCGCGACGGGCACGAATTCGTGGCGCAGGCGCTTGAGAAGGGCGCCGCGGCGGCGCTCGTGCGCAACGACTGGCAGGGCGCACAGTCCGGAATGCCGCTCGTGCGCGTTGACGATCCGCGCGCTGCAATGACGTTGGCGGCGCGTGCGTGGCGACGTTCGCTCAAGGCGACGGTCATAGGCGTGACTGGCTCGGCTGGTAAGACCACGGTGAAGGAGCTCACGGCCGCGTTCCTGCGCGCGTGTGGCCGTCGCGTCCACGCGACCGAAGGCAACTACAACAACGACCTCGGCGTGCCGGTGACGCTTCTATGCGCGCCGCGCGACTCGGAGTTTCTCGTTGTCGAGATGGGGTCCAACCACCCTGGCGAGATACAGCATCTTGTGGACATCGCCCTGCCTGACGCAGGCGTGATATCTTCGATAGGCACCGCGCACATAGAGTTCTTCAAGACGCAGGACGGCATCGCCCAGGAGAAGGGCGCGCTCCTCGCGGGCCTAGGCAGATGCGACAGCGCGCACGTGGAGCCGTTTTCAGTTCTCGCGAGGGAGAACGCGCGCTATGAGAAGCTTTCGGCAATGAGCGCGGGCCGCGTGGTCACGACGTCGCTTGACGAGCCATGCGCCGCCAGATTCTCCGAAGCGCTGAAGGTGCGTCTTCCCGGGCGGCACAACGTGCTGAACGCGCTTCTCGCGGCGGCATGCGCCGCGCAGTTCGGCGTGAGCGAAGAGACTTGCCTTGCGGCACTTGCGCATGTGCGCCTGCCGGGTGGACGTTGGCGCGTTGTGGAGCAGGGCGGCGCAACGTGGATCGACGACACGTACAACGCAAACCCCACCGCAATGGTTGCCGCTCTTGAGACGTTTGCCCAGATTCCGTGCGAAGGGCGCCGCATTGCCGTGCTGGGCGACATGTTCGAGCTTGGCGAGAAGGAGGCGTTCTACCATTCGCAGGTCGGCGCACGCGCAAAGGAGCTGCCGATAGACGAGCTGGTGTTCGTGGGCGAACGGGCGTGCGGACCGATGGCGGATGGTTATGGCGCGAAGTGTGTTCGCGCGGCGAACCTTGACGAAGCGCGCACGGCGCTTGATGAGATCGTCCGTCCGGGCGACATGGTGCTTCTCAAGGCGTCCAACAGCATGCATCTCGGCCGGCTCGTGCCAATGATTTCCGCAACACCAGAATAAAAGGAGAACACAAAATGAAGAACCTCATCATCATGGCAATGTGCCTTGCCTCCACGACGCTCTTCGCGGCACAGTGCAAGGGCCTCACCCAGAAGGGCGAGCGCTGCAAGCGCGAGGCCGATCCCGGTTCCGCCTACTGCATTGGCCACGCCGACCAGGCGAAGAAGGCTGATGCGGCAAAGAAGACCGAGGCTGCGCCGAAGGCCGATGCAGCGAAGAAGGCCGATGCAGTGAAGAAGGAGAAGGAAACCAAGAAGACCGAG
>CAMIVJ010000037.1 GCA_946401765.1 uncultured bacterium
CGGTGGGCGAGGAGTACGTGACCTTGGACGTCAACGCCAAGAGCGTAGGCCTTCTCCCGGTCTCGGACGTACTCGACGAGGAGGGCGAGCCCGCTGTGCGCCGCAACGACGAGATCGAGGTCTCGTTCGTCGCGATGCAGCGCGACGCCTTCCTCTTCGCGAAGGCCGACGTCGCGTCCTCCGCCGCCGTTGCCGCCATCGACCAGACCATCCAGCACGCCTTCAACAACCACCTCGCCCTAGAGGGCAAGGTGGTTAAGGAGGTGAAGGGCGGCTACGAGGTCACCGTGGCAGGCCATCGCGGCTTCTGCCCCTACTCGCAGATCGACCGCTCCCGCCGCCAGCTTCCGCCCGGCGCCGAGAATCCATACGTGGGCAAGACGTTCTCCTTCCTCGTGCAGGAGTACGGCGAGGACGAACGCGGCGCCAACCTCATCGTGAGCCGCCGCGCCGTGCAGGAGAAGGAGCTGCAGCAGGCCAAGGACTACCTTCGCGACACGCTCGCAGTCGATCAGACCCACAACGGCACAGTGGTGAAGGTGCTCGACTTCGGCGCGTTCGTGGACCTCGGCGGAGTGGAGGGGCTTGTGCCGGCGCGCGAGATTTCCTGGGACAAGGTTGTAAAGCCCTCAGACTTCGTGAAGGAAGGCGACCTCGTGACGGTGAAGGTGCTTTCCCTCGACTGGGAGCGCGACCGCATATCGCTCTCGATTCGACAGACGCAGGCGAAGCCACTCAAGCCGCGCACGCCAGAAGAGCTCGCCGCCGAGGCGGAGGCGAAGGACGTCGAGGACTGGATGGCCGCCAACGAGGGCAAGACCGACTCGTTCTCGAACATCGGCTCGGCATTCGACGGGCTTAAGCTTCGCTGAAATGGAACCGGTAGCAAAGCTCGAGTGGCACGAGGGCGTGCTGAAGGCGTCCAGCCCCAACCTGCCGCCGCTTGCGTGGACGCGTCCGGCGGATCTCGCCGAGGCCCGCCTTGAGATCGAGCCGCCCGTCGCGTCGCTCGCTCTTGAGGATGGCAAGGACCTTCTCACCGCGGCGTTCGCCGTGGTGCCGTTCGTGCGCGAACCGCTGCCCAGGCCGTCATTCGGCCCCGGCATTACGCCCGCCGCGCGCGAGGCGTTTCTCGTATTCACCGGCCAGAACGCATCCTCGCAGCGCGCCGATGCATTTCGCGTGATGCGAGGCGAGCCGGGAGACTTCGTGGTGTGCGCCCGCCGCTACAAGGACGTGTGGAAGGCCGCCGCGTTCGCCGTGGAGCAAACCGCGCTCACGTTCAGGTTCGAAGACCTCTATCTACAGCTGCCCAAGACCGCGCCACGATACGAGGAATACATCGTGGAAGTAGTGCGCGACTCCAATTCAAAAGATCCCGCCGAGGCGCAGTGCGCAGGCGTTGTGCGCGAGACGATCACAGGCGTGCCGCCGGACGCGCGCATCCGCCTCGAACTTCAGCGCGGCGGCGGTTTCACACTCACGTTCTGGCCCGTGGCGGCCGTGCATTGAAGATGACGGACGCCCATTTCCACCGCAATGTTTACGACGCGTATCTTTCGCTCGACGGGCGCGAGTGGCGCTTCTTCGGCGTCCACCCCTGGCAGGCGGGCGGCATGCAGTGCGAAGGCGTCGATGCGGTGGTCGCCGGGGTTGAGGCAGACCTTACGCAGAATGTCCACGCGGGAGTGGGCGAGATCGGGATCGACCGTCTTCGCGCGAAGACAATCCTCCCGGCGCAGCGCGCCGTGTTCGAGCGCCAGCTCGCCCTCGCCGCCGCGCTTGCGCGCCCGGCAGTGCTGCACGGCGCGAAGTGCTGGGGCGAGGTGGTGAAGGCGTGCGCGCCGTACGCCGGCAGGATTCCCGCTTTTCTCTTCCACGGCTTCTCGCGCAGCGAAGGACTGCTGCCGCAGATATTCGCGATGAACGGCTTCGTCTCGATAGGTCCGGCGCTTCTCAACGACCATGCGGTGAACTACCGCGCCATGGCGAAGTCCATTCCGCTTGAGCGCCTGCTGATCGAGACCGACATGGACGAATCCGCCGCGCCGCAGGACGGCGCGCCTTCACGCGCGGAGACGCTTCGGTTCATCTACGCGAAGCTCGCCGAGATTCGCGGAGTCGATGCGGCGGATCTTGAGCGCGCTCTCGACGCCAACGCCCGCCGCTTCACGGAGGCTCTTGCGTGACGCCGCGCGACTTCAACGAGAAGCTCCTGGCCGGATGGGGCGGCGCGGACGTTTTCAACCAGGCCGTTGCGATCGCCGCGCACGGGCAGGTGGTCTCGGCAGAATGGGACGACGCAGCGCGCAAGGCGACAGGCAAGATTTCGCAGTCCAGCGGATGGGACATGCCGACCGGCTTCACGCTCTCTCCAGAAGGCCACGTGAAGTCGCACTGCCCCTGCCGCACCAACCAGCAGCTCGGCATGATATGTCCGCACGTCGTGGCCGTGGCTCTCTATCTGATGTGCCGCATGACGGATCCCGAGGCCGAGGAGAACCACCAGCGCGAACTGCGCACCGCCCGCCGCCGCGCTGCCATCGACCCATCCGCGTACATTCTTCGCTCCCCGAAGGGCGTGCCGATGCGCATCGACCTTTCGTGGAACGAGGCAACCTTCCGCGACGAGTTCTACGCGGGCGGCGTGAAGACGACGTTCGCGCTCGTGGACAAGGCGGGCGTGCGCCATTCGCCCGACGACCCGCGCCTTCGCGAGGCGCCTGGCGTGTACCTTTCCCCCGCCGCGTGCAATCTGCTCGACGTGATAGAGGACATCTGCGAAGGCCCGGCCACGCCGGAGATGGTTCTGTCGCCTGGCGACTTCCTTAACATCGTGGAGCTTCGCGCGAAGGGAGAGCCTGTGCGTTCGGTGCTGCGGGCCGAGTTCTTCGAGGAGAGCGGCAGCTTCGCGCTCTACCCGTGGGCGGATCTTCCGTTCGAGCACGTGGCGTCGAGCGACCGCTTCTTCGTGCATGGAAGAAAGGGATTCGTGTGGAGCCGTCCGCTAGGAGAGTCTGGCCCGGGCCGCGGCACGTTCACGCCGCTTGCGAACGTGCTGCAGGACGCCTTCCGCACCCTGTACCAGCATGACGAGGTGATTCCACGCGAGGCGATGGCCTCCTTCATCCTCGGCAATCTGCCCGTGCTGCGCAGAGTGTGCGACGTGCAGATCTCTCCCGACGAGGACCTCTTCCGCTTCGTACCCGACAAGCCCGTGATCAAGCTCTGCGTGGTCGGTTCCCGCGCTTCGCTTGGAGCCGACATCTACGCCGTGTATGGCTCGCGCGAGATACGCTGCTGCGCCCCCGCCGGTCCGTACGACATATGCCGCCCCGATCCCGACGACATGCTTCTCTACCATACGCGCAACCTCGCCGCCGAGCAGGCCGCGGTGAAGACCCTCGAGGCACTGGGCTTCGAGAAGGAGGGCGACAGCCGGCGCCGTTTCATCACGGAGCCGCGCGACGTGCTGAACTTCCTGGGCGGCGGCGCGCCATCGCTCGCGCGCAGCGGATGGAAGGTGATATTCTCGGAGCAGCTCGACGAGATGGTGGACTCAATGGGCCACGTGATAGCCCTTGTGGACGTTGCCGACGTGCCAGGATCAAAGGATGGCGCCTTCGAGGTAGGCTGCACCTTCGACGACGGCGGGCGCAACATCCCTCCTTCCGAGATACAGGCCGCAATCAACCGCGGCGACTCGTATCTGATGCGCAACGGCGAGACGCTGCTGCTCGATTCCGACGCCGTGGCCCAGATGCGCCGCGTCTTCGCCGACTGTCCAAGCCGCGCAGGCGCCAAGCCTGGCCACTTCCGCGTGGCCTCTCTCTACGCTCCTTACGTGCGCGCGTCGCTGGACGTCATTGCCGATGCGGTGGAGCTTGACGACGCGCCCGCGCCCAACTGGCGCGAGACGGCCGCTAAGCGCAACCGCGATCCCGGAGCCAAGTGGGAGAAGGTGGATCTTGGTCCGCTCGAGAACACGCTAAGGCCCTACCAGAAGGAGGGCGTCTACTGGATGCGCTTCCTCGAACGCAGCGGCCTTTCGGGACTGCTGGCGGACGAGATGGGCCTTGGCAAGACGCTGCAGACTCTCACGTGGATATCGCTCGCCCGCACCGATCCCGAGGCGCGCGGCAAGCCAGCACTCGTTGTGTGCCCCACGTCGCTTGTGCAGAACTGGGCCGCCGAGGCAGAGAAGTTCACGCCGTGGATGAAGCGCCTCGTGGTGTCGGGTCCGAACCGCGCCGAGACTTTCGACTCGATCCAGAGCCACGACCTTGTGATCACCTCGTACGCGCTTCTGCAGCGCGACCTCGAGGCCGCCTATCTTGACAAGACGTTCAGCGTGGTGGTGCTTGACGAGGCGCAGCACATCAAGAACCGCCAGACGCGCAACGCACGCGCCGCGAAGCGCCTCGAGTCGGTGCAGAAGCTCGTCCTAACCGGCACGCCCGTCGAGAACTCGGTGGCGGACGTGTGGAGCATCTTCGACTTCCTGATGCCGAACTATCTCGGGCGGTATGAAGAATTCAAGTCCACCACCCAGGAGCCGATCGAGAGCGGCGGCGCTGAAGGACGGGCCGAGCAGGAGCGCCTTCACCGCAAGCTGCATCCTTTCATCCTGCGGCGCCTAAAGAAATCGGTGGCCAAGGACCTGCCCGACAAGATTGTGAAGGTTGCCTATTGCCCGATGACCACCACGCAGCAGAGCTGGTACAACAGACTGCTCGCGGACGCGCGCGGCAAGATCGGCGACATGGTGAAGGCAAAGGGCTTCGCGAAGTCGCGCATGGAGATACTTGCGCTTCTCATGCGCCTTCGCCAGGTCGCTTCCCACCTCGAGCTCCTCAAGGAGTACCGCGAGCAACATCCCTCCCCCACGAACCACGAACCACGAACCACGAACCACGACCTCTCAGGCAAGCTTGAAGTCTTCTTCGAGATGCTCGACGAGGCGATGGACGGCGGGCACCGCGTGCTCGTGTTCAGCCAGTTCGTGACCATGCTCATCATACTCAGGCGCGAGCTGGAGGCGCGTGGAATCACGTACTGCTATCTCGACGGCGAAACTAAGGACCGCCTTGGCGAGTGCCGCCGCTTCAACACGGACGAGTCGATTCCGCTCTTCCTCATTTCGCTTCACGCTGGTGGTACGGGGCTGAACCTCACCGGTGCCGACATGGTGGTGCACTTCGACCCGTGGTGGAATCCGGCCGTAGAGGACCAGGCGACCGACCGTGCGCACCGCATTGGCCAGAAGAAGACAGTTTATGTGGTGAAGATGATCGCCGAGAACTCGGTTGAGGAGCGGGTGCTGGCGCTTCAGAAGAAGAAGCAGCTGGTGATCGACGCGACGGTGGGCACCACCGACGCCGATGCCGTCCAGAAGCTCACCTACGACGACATTCGCGCCATCGTTGGACTTTAGCCAGTCGCGCCTACTTGAGCGTGCGGCGGAAGAAGTCGAGTATTCTGCCGCCGATGTAGTTGTCGCCGAGGTTGTGGCCAAAGCCGGGCAGATAGAGCTGTTCGAAGCGCTTGTGGGCTTTCACGAGGGCGCCCACCACCTGCAGTGTCGAAACGGGATCCACATTCTCGTCCAGTTCGCCGTTGATGAGCAGCAGATCGCCCTTGAGGCGGTGCGCGTTCGTCACGTTCGAGTTCTCTGCGTACCAGGGGCCGATCGGGTAGCCCATCCATTGTTCGTTCCACCACATCTTGTCCACGCGGTTGTCGTGGCAGCCGCATAGCGCAACCGCGGAACGGTAGAAGTCGCCATGGAAGAGAAGTGCGCCGAGCGCGTTCTGCCCGCCGGCCGAGTAGCCGTAGATGCCGACGCGCGAGAGGTCCATCCACGGACGCGACCCGGCGGCAGCGCGCATCCAGAGAATGCGGTCCGGGAAGCCGGCATCCTTGAGGTTTCTCCAGCACACCTCGTGGAACGCGCGCGAGCGGTTGGCTGTGCCCATGCCGTCGATCTGCACCACCACGAAACCGTCCGCAAGCATCTCGATGCCGCGCGGAGGGTTCACGGGGAAGTCCTTGGGCACATGCGAGTCGTGCGGGCCGGCGTAGATGAATTCGACGACGGGATAGCGGTTTGACGGATTGAAGTTGCACGGGCGCCAGATGACGCCCCAGATGTCGGTGGCGCCGTCGCGTCCCTTGGCATGGAACACTTCGCCCTTTGGATATGCGGGCGTATCGAGGGACGATACGTTGACTGGCGGCAGATTCGCGATTACATGGCCATCGGCGGCATCGCGCACGGCGAAGTGCGGGGGCAGGTCGGGGCGGCTCCAGTAGTCGGTGAAGCGCGTTGCGGACGGGTTGAGGCGCACACGGTGGTCGGCGTTGGAGGGGGTGAGGTCCGTGACGGCGCGCGTTGCGAGGTCGAGGCGCATAAGGTGCCTGTTGTATGGATCCTCTCCGCCTGCCGCGGCATAGCCGTTCGCGTAGAAGAAGATGCGTCCGGCTGCCTCGTCGATGCGATGCACCTCGCGCACGTTCCACTCGCCCTTGGTGAGCTGGGTGGCGGAGCCGTCCTTTGCGTTCACCATGTAGAGATGGCGCCAGCCGTCGCGGCTTGATATCCAGAGAAGGCGCGTGCCGTCGGCGAACCACCAGCGGCGGAGGTTGTTGACGAATACGAATTTGTCGGACGACTCTTCGGCGATGGTGCGCACGCGCCCGGTGGAGGCGTCCACGGCCGAGTAGCGGTGCAGCTGGTAGCCGCGGCGCGTGTACAGGAAAGTGAAGAACGAGGAGTCGGGCGACCAGCAGTCGAGATGGAGCTCGTACTGGCAGCTGTAGTCGGATAGGTCGATCGGGACGGCGCGGCGTTCGGAGGGAATGAAGAGAACGGGCGTCGCCTGGGGACGGGCGTCGCCTGGCTTCTCGTATGTGATTTTGCGCGTTGCGGGATGCACGGAGTCGGAGGGGTGGCTCTCGACGAGCGTGATCTGGCGTGAGTTGACGAGCTGAATGCGCAGGGCGGCGAGCTTGCGCGAGTCGGGGCTCCACATAAGCCTCATGTAGCGGTCGTCGGCGCAGCCGTCCCAGCTAAGCTGCGATTCGCCGGCATCGGAGCGGATCCACACGTTGTGATCGCGCACGAAGGCGGTCCACTTGCCGTCAGGCGAGGCGAGCGGACCTCCCCCCGACGGACCGATGAAATGGTGGGCGGGAGGCTCGTGAAACCTGCCGGCGCGGCGCTGCACGGCGTCGAAGCGATGCTGGGCGATGTCCACGAGATTCGACGACGGCACCTCGAAGCGGCGCAGCACGTTGCCGGAGGCCGAGCGCGTGGAATAGACGAAGGCGTCGTCGCCGTCCCACGCTATGCGGCTTGGGCATTCGAGCACGTGCGCGCTCGCGTCGAACGCGGCGCGCGCCGTGCGTCGGGCAGGCTTGAGGTCGTTGAACGAGGCATCCGCGGCGGCGGCGAACGCGAGGACGGAGGATGCGAGGAATGCGGCGATTCTGCCCATGGAAATGCCCTTGGCGGTTATGCGAAGTCCTTCATCGAGAAAGCGCCGCGCGAGGGCGCCTTCAGGAACTCGTTCGCCTCGGGGCAGTCGGTGAAGCGTCCTGCGGCCGGGTCGAAGTGGAGCTCGCGGTTGGGGAAGCGCAGGCCTATCGCGCCAACGAGGAGCGACTGCGTGAACGGCGCCGCGTACGACATCTTGCTTGCGCACGCCTCGGGGGTGCCGGCCTTCGCCGCGTTGACGAACTCCACATAGTGGTTGTGGAACTCGAGGCCGCGGATCGCCTTCGCTCCCTCGCGCTGCATGTTTTTCGTGTCCTCGTTCCACTCATGGTCCGTGGCGGCGATCACGATCGGGCTTCCGCCGCCCCACACCACGCCGTTGAAGATGCCTTTCGTGCCGACGAACATGAGGCCGTTGTCGCCGAAGGTGTATTTGGGATGGACGCCCTTGGGGAGCGGCGGCGTCTGGCTGGAGTTCATCCATGTGAACTTCACGGTGCGCGGGCTCTTGGGCGTGGGCGCGAAGGTCATCTCGATCTTGGCGCGGCCTGGAAATGAGGCCACCACGGGCTCGTCGCAGATTCCCTTCACGGAGATTGGGGCATTCCAGCCGAAGATCTCGAAGGCGGGGTCGGCATTGTGGATTGCCATGTCGCCGATTGCGCCGGTGCCGTAGTCCCACCAGCCGCGCCACTTGAAGGGGGCGATGAGGGGCGAGCAGGGGTGCGCGGGGCCGGGGCCAAGCCAGACGTCCCAGGACTCTGCGGTGAAGCCGTGGTCGAACGCGCCGGTGGCGGGATAGCTCTTCGGCGCGGGCGGCCAGAAGCGTCCGGGCCGGTCGGTCCAGCACACCACCTCCGTCACTTCGCCGATGATGCCCGTCTCGGCGAGGATGCGGAACGCCTTGCCGCGGGGATGGTGCTGGTTGCCCATCTGCGCGACGACGCCGGTGCGCTTCTGCTCGGCCAGGAGCATCTTGCATTCCTCGTAGGAGTGGGCGAGTGGCTTCTGGATGTACACGTGCTTGCCGAGGCGCATCGCGTTGAGTCCGATGATGGCGTGCGTGTGGTCGGGCGTGCAGACGGCAACGGCGTCGAAGTCCTTGTGGTGCTTGAAGAGCTCGCGCCAGTCCATGTACGTGGGGATGCCTGGATAGTGGCGCGCGGCGCCTGCGAGCCTGGCGGAATTGACGTCGCAGAGCGCCACGACGGTCGCGCCGGCCTTGCGCAGTTCGCTGCTCGTCATGCCGCCGATGCCGCCCGCGCCGACGACGGCGAGGCGCAGCTGCTTGCGCGGCAGCTCCTGTCCGTACAGAATCCGCGCGGGGATGAAGAACGTTCCCGCGGCCGCTCCCAGAAATGTGCGTCTAGTGGTTTTTTTCATGATTGATCTCTCCAAAAAGATTTCATATATTATAGCACAACTTTGGAAATGCGTGGGGACAGTCCCGTCAAGTCCAATTCAGAGTTTCTAGTTTGTCGTTTCTAGTTTCTAGGTTTCGAGTTTCTAGTTGCCAAAGCTCAGAGGAAGTCGGCTGGAACATGCGAAGCACCACGCAGCCCGATCCTCTGTCCTCTGTCTTTTGTCCTCTGTCCTCGAAACCCGAAACCCAAAACCCGAAACCTCGAAACCCGAAACCAGAAACTCGAAACCAGAAACACTCGCACTTCCGCCTTGTCTCGGGCGCATGGAAATGCTAGAATCCTCTTGCTTAAGAAAACGGAGAGAACGAATGAATAAGACAGGTGTCATTCTTGCCGGAGCGGCGGTTTTTGCGGCTTGCGGGCTTTTCGCCGAAACGCAGATTCCGCTTTGGCCTGACGGCGCCATGCCGGTAGGCGCGAATAAGGGTGTTGTCGTGAGAGAGGAGACCGTTTCAGAGAAGGGCATCGTGCAGAACGTGTCAGTTCCGGCGATCGAGGTCTTTCTTCCGACGAACACTACGCGCTCCGCGATGGGCGTCGTGATCTGTCCCGGCGGTGCGTACGGCTGTCTCGACTTCGAGCACGAGGGAAGGTGCACGGCGCGCTTTCTCAGCAGCATAGGAGTGGCGGCGTTCGTGCTCAAGTACCGTGTGAGGCCCTATCCGAAAGACGCATCTCTCGCCGATCTGCAGCGTGCGCTTTCGGTCGTGCGGGCCAACGCGAAGAAGTGGAAGGTGGCCAAGGGATACGTCGGCGTGATGGGATATTCGGCCGGCGGACATCTCGCCACGCGCGGCGTCGCGGTGAACGGCCGCCGCGTCTACGAGCCGGTGGACGAGACGGACGCCGAGAGCGCGTCGCCGTCGTTCGCGGTTCTCGTATATCCGGCGTATCTGACCGACAGGGGCGGCATACCGCAGGACATAGCCCCCGCGCTCACGAATTCGACCCCGATGTTCCTGATCGCCGGACTCGCCGATCTCTACCGCGACAACGGCGTCGGCTATTTCGCCGCGCACGTGGCGAAGAACCGCTGGCCGAAGATCGAGGCGCATTTCTATCCGGAAGGATGCCATGGATTCGGCGTCAGCACGTGGCCGCACAACGACGTCTACAGATGGGAACGGCTGCTGGCGACCTGGCTGCGGCGGCGCGGGTTCGGAATCAAGGCAATGGTCGACGTTTCGTCCGACGCCCCGGACTACGCGCCCATCGAGCCTGAAGATGGGGATGAATAAAACGCGCGGGGACTGTCCCCAGATAATGCAAATGAGGATAAATTAGCATGGAAACAACATTGACAATTGGTAAAAACAACTTCTTTTACTGCGGGCAACATGCCCGCCGATTCAAGAACGCCGCGAGGTTTCGCGGCGAGAAAGAGGATGTTGTTTTTACACGTTGTTTTTGTTGTTTCCACCAATAGAACTTATAGCAAGGAATGAGAAATGAAAACGATGAATATGGGAACGGCCGCCGTGGTGCTGGGAATGGCACTGTGCGGATGGAGCGGGGACGTGTGGCCGGATCGGTCGCGGGTTGCCTTCGGGACCTACTGCCTCTCGAAGCCCTATCGGACCGAGGCCATCTTCAAGGACATGAAGGCATGTGGAATCGACTTCGTGTGCGAGAATTTCGGGGACGATCCGCAGTCCATCGAGACGATGCGCAAGCTCGGTCTCGTGAGCGTCTGCGCGGGCGGATTCCCGACCTATTGGGGAGGCGTGGATTCGGTCAACGGCCACATCGCCGAACTGGCACCGCTCGAGAAGTACGAAGCGGCGCGGAAGGCCTACCACCCGTCTCCGGTTGACCGAATGGTCAATTTCGGGGACGAGCTGTCGGCGCTGGACTTCCCCCATCTGGGGCGGGCCATGTCGCATCTCGCCGCGAACGGCCTTCGTCAGGCGCCGTATCTCAATCTCCATCCCTGCATCCACCAGGGCGCGAACGTGGCGCGCTACTACGGCGTCTCCAACTACGTCGCATACGTGGACGCGTACGTGAAACACATCCCCCTGGACTACATCAGCTACGACATCTATCCCTACCAGTTCCGCGAACGTCGGGAATGGGGCTTTGCCCGCTTCTACGACAATGCCCGCATCGTTGCCGATGCCTGCCGCGATTCTGGTCGCGCCTTCTGGTACATTCCGCAGGTGAACGCCTTCCATCCTGACGACGTGACGACCGCGAACAAGATGCGCTACCAGGCCTACGCGGCGCTCGCCTTCGGCGCTGAGACGCTGACCTGGGCCTGCTGGACGGCGGGGTGGTGGACGAACAACGTCTTGAACGCGGATGGCAAGCGGACGGCCCAGTACGATCGCCTGAAGGAAGTGATCGCCGAAATCCACCGCTTCGACCGGGACTATATGCGGTTCCGCCGCGTGCAGACCCACTTCACCGGCTTCACGGGCGCAGCCGCGAAATGGATAGAGCCGGATCCGAAGACGGGAATTCCGCGCGTCAACTTCGACACGCCGCATCATGTGTCCACGGCGTTCTTCGACGACATCCGGGGTGCCGACGGTCTGCCGCTCGTGGTGGGCGAGTTCGTGCCGCGGAACGGAACGGGACGCGAACGCGCGATTCTCGTGTTCGCGGCGGACGATCCCTGGGACGAACATCCCGCGGATCGGATCGTCACCTTCCGCACGGCCTATCGGGTCCGCGTGGTCGGACCCGACGGGGAGGTGAAGGGCACGCGGAGCGCGGACGGGCGCTACGAGATTCCGCTGCGGTCCTCGAAGTGCGCATTCGTGATGGGCGCCCCGCCAACGCCATGACTGGCGGCGCCTAAAAGCTAAAAAACGGCACCTTCAGCGTCTCGCCGCCCTTCAGCGCGCTGAGATGGGCGTAGACACCGGAGACCGTCGTGTTGAGCGCCGTCGCCACGTCCACGCACACCTTGTGCCCGGGCACGAGGATCGCGCGCAGGAAGTCGTCCGTGAGGTACGGGTGCGAGCCGCCATGGTGCCCGTTGTTCTTCACGCCGGGCGGCAGGCCCGCGCGGATGAGCTTGAGGTTCTTGACGATCGAGCTGTCGCCCGCGAAGCGGTCGTTGCGGAAGCAGCCCATCGTGCCGAAGCAGCGCCCCAGCTCGCCGTGGTAGCCGGGGAGGCCCCACGCCACGGTCATGCGCGCGCTGCCGCCGTCGCTCGTCTTGAAGAACGCCACCTCGCTGTGGAACGGGTTGCCGTAGGGGTTCTTCCGCTCCTTGTAGACCGGATGGTCGCTCGTCGTGCCGACGCAGGAGACCTCCGTGAAGTGTCCGTGCGTAACGCAGGTGTAGAACCCGTTGGAATGCGTGGGATAGTACTGCGGCGGCAGGCCGATGCGCCATCCCTTGTACGAGCCGATCGACTTCCAATTCGGATCGGAGGGGTGAAAATACTCGCCCTCGGTGTAGGCGAGCTGGCCGAACCCGCCCGCCTCGTAGATGCGGCGCATGGCGATGGCCTGCGGACGGAACGCCGTCGTTTCGAAGAGCGCATAGACGCGCCCCGACTTCTTCACGGCCTCGACGATCTTCGGCGCGCGGTCGAGCTGGCGTTCGCCGAGCAGCGCGGGCACGGCGCTACAGACGTGGTAGCCGCGGTCAAGGGCGCGTAGCACGAGATCCGCGTGGCTCGCCGCGTCTGTGGCGATGAACACGGCGTCCATGTTCTTGCCTTCCTTGTCGATCATCTCCTCGGCGGAGGGATAGGTTCGCTTCGCGCCGACGACCTGCGCAAGCTTCTTGCAGCGTTCGGGGTCGAGATCCGTAGCCGCGACCACCTCCACGTTCGGATGGTCCTGGAAGGAGAACGCCGCGCCGAACGAGCACACGCCGTAGCCGGCGATGCCCACGCGTACCTTCTTGTCGCTGAACGGCTCCCACGGGCCGTCCGTCTTCGACTCGATCGACTCGTCAAAGCCCTGGATCTTGCCAACCGGATTCGGCGCGGCGGCCTTCAGCCCGGACGCCGCAAAGACCGCAGCCGATCCGATAAAGAAGTCTTTTCGTGTGATTTGCATGTCATTATCCTTTCACTTGTTTAGCCGTGTAGAACGTGTAGATTTTTGCGGCAATAGTGTACCATAAATCCGTCCCTTTAACCACAAGCCATCAGTCGCTTGAGGTAATGGCGCATGAAGAAGATAAAAAGCGCCCAAACCTGTAACGCGCGGGGACTGTCCCCGTCAAG
>CAMIVJ010000038.1 GCA_946401765.1 uncultured bacterium
ACGATCGTCGCGTACTTGCCGGTCTTCTTCGTGATGAACTTCACCTTGCCGTCCTTAAGGGCGAAAAGCGTGAAGTCGCGGCCGCAGCCAACGTTCGCGCCGGGGTGGATCTTCGTGCCGCGCTGGCGAACGATGATCGAGCCCGCCTTGACAAGCTGGCCGTCGTAAGCCTTGACGCCGAGGTACTTGGGGTTTGAGTCGCGGCCATTGCGTGCAGATGCGGAAGTAGCCATTGTCTTTTATCCTTTCTGCTTATGCGATTGCCTTGACCGTAGCCACCGTGTACTGCTGGCGATGGCCCACCGTGCGGCGGTAGCCCTTGCGGCGCTTGGCCTTGAAATTGATCACCTTCTCGCCCTTCTTGGCGGGAGCGACGATTGTGAGCGTGACCTTGGCGCCCTCCACGTAGGGCGCGCCAACCTTGAGCGTCGTGCCGTCAGAGACGGCGCAGACGGTGTCGAGAGCGACTTCGTCGCCCTCGTTGACCGAGAGCTTTTCAATCTCGATCGTGTCGCCGGCCTTCACAAGCACCTGCTTGCCGCCGGTTTCGAGTACAGCGTATGCTTCCATGATTTTTCCTTGTTGTACCGCCTTTTCCATGAGAAGCACCTGCCTCTCGAAAAAAGCGCGGAATAGTATATCAAAATAATCCCAGCAGAACAAGTGGAAAAATCATGAATTAATCGAGAAGGATGGCGCTCCAGAGATTGGCGGTGCCCCATAGCTCGTCGCGCGAGATGCGGATGAAGAACTTGTCCTGATTGCCCTCTCGCCATCCCATCACGCCGATTCCGTCGCCGCGCACGCGGCGCAGGAGGCGCAGCACCACCTGCAGCTTCGCGCTGTCGAACGGCATCATCTTCGCCGCGACCTTGGGAAGGCAGTGGCGCATCACCGTGGCGGGCGAGCAGAACATCACGTTCGCCGTGGAGGGAAGCGCCTTCGCCTCGGGAAGAATGCGCTCAAGGCGCTGCGCGGGCGGAAGACCAGTCGCGGGCGCGTCGGCGACGTCGAGGAAGTAGTCGCTCGAAGCGGGGCGGTTTATGTAGCGCAGCGACTGCTTCACGTAGGAGCTGAACTCTGGCCCCGCCATGGCGAAGACGTCCTGCGCCACATGAACGTCGGAGGGCGTTGTGGTGACGCCGAAGAGCGGCGCGTTCACCGGCACCCCCGCAAACGCGAAGGCCCCCTTCGGCAGCGGGCTGCGAACAAGCGTTCCCATGTGGCCAGAGCCGCGGATCTCAAGCCCGTTCACGCCCATGCGCACAGCCATCGTGCCGCCAGCCACAACGCCCGCTCCGAAGAGGGCGCGCGCGCCTGAGGCGTCCATCTGCACGTAGGCGAGATCTCGGCCGAGCGGGCGCTCGCGCGCCCTCGCGGAGAATGCGTACGCGTTGGCCGCCATTGCCGGCGATGGACCCAGCACCGCCCACTTTCCGTCGGGCGCGAACCACGCCCAGAGAGTGCGCCGCGAATGACGGCCCGGCGGCACGCGCAGAGTGCCCATCGCGTCCGGCACCGCAAGCGGATTGCGCTGCGCGAACGCGGCGCGCGACATCGACGTGGGATAGACTACGGTCCAGCGCTTGACGCGATCCAGGTCGGCCTCGGCGGGACGCTTAGTCGCCGCCACGCGCGCCGCTATCGTCGGCTCGACGTAGCACACCGCCACCCCGTGCGCCCCCGGGCGCATCTGCCCGAACAGGAGCGCCACGCCCTGACGGCGAATCGCCGCGGGCACCGTGTATGTGAGCACGATGTCCTTCGAGCCAGAACCCGCGATTCCGGCCACTGTCTGCGCAATCGTCTCGAGGTTCGCGAACGCCACCGTTCCAGCCGGACGGTACGCCAGAGCGGGACCTGCCGCGCGTGGCGCGGCGCCTGGGCCGCGCGGCGGCGGCGCGGGACGCGGCGCCGCCTTGCGCGGCGCCCCGAAGGCAACAGCGGCCGTGCAGAGAAGCACGGCCGCCGCGATGAAGGACTTCTTCATTTCGTTTGCTAGTTTTCTGCTGTTTGCGATCACTGCGCAGCGGCAGCGGCAGAGATGATTCCGGCGAAGTCGGCCGCCTTGAGCGCCGCGCCGCCGATGAGGCCGCCGTCGATGTCCCTCTTGGCGAGCAGCTCGGCGGCGTTGCCGGGCTTCATCGAGCCACCGTACTGGATGCGAACGGTCTCGGCCGTCTCGGCGCCGAAGAGCTTCGCGAGCGTCGCGCGGATGAACGCGTGCACGTCCTGCGCCTGCTCGGGCGTGGCGGTCTTGCCGGTGCCGATAGCCCACACGGGCTCGTACGCGATGACGAGCTTGGCGCAGTCGGCGGGGGTAACGTCCTTGAGGCCGACCTTGAGCTGACGCCCGACGACTTCCTCCACAAGATCCGCCTCGCGCTCGGCCAGCGTCTCGCCAACGCACATCATGACCGTGAGGCCCGCGGCTATCGCGGCGCGCGTGCGCTTGTTGACGGTCTCGTCGGTCTCGCCGAAGTACTGGCGGCGCTCGCTGTGGCCCGTGATGACGTAGTTGGCACCAGCGTCGACGATCATACCGGTCGATATCTCGCCCGTGTACGCTCCATGGTCCTCCCAGTGGCAGTTCTCGGTTCCAACGCCGACCTTCGTTCCCGCGGCGGCGGCAACCGCGGCAGGGACGTCGATCGCGGGCGTGCAGCACACGATCTCGACCTTGTCCGCAAAGGCCGCAGTCGCTTCAGCGACGGCCTTCACGAGGGCGGCCGTCTCGGACGGCTTGATGTTCATCTTCCAGTTGCCGGCAATGATTTTCTTGCGCATTTCGAATTCACCTTTCAGATTGAAAAAAAGTTCAAGTATTATACCATTTCCGCTGCCGCCGCGCAAGTGCGCGGTTCACGCGATTAAGGCAATTCAGGCGTGGCCGCCCATGCGGCGGTCGCGCGAGGCGTAGGCGGCGAGGGCCTTGTAGAAGTCGTCGCGTCCGAAGTCGGGCCAGAGCACGTCGGTGACGTACAGCTCGCTGTAGGCGCACTCCCAGAGAAGGAAGTTGGACAGACGCATCTCGCCGGACGTTCTGATCACGAGGTCTGGATCCGGAACGTCAGGGGCGTAGAGGCACGCCGCGAAGCCGCGCTCGTCACGCTCGCTCTCGGGAAGCTCCGCGAACTTCCGCGCGGCGTCCACGATTTCCGCCCGACCTCCGTACGAGATGGCCACCACGAACTGATGCTCGAACTCCGCCGTCTCCGCCTCCAGGTCAGCTATTTTCCGCTGCAGCGGCTCCGGGAGGTCGCCGCGCCTGCCTATCATGCGGAAGCGGATCCGCTCGCGAAGAAGCAGCTTGCGCTTCTCGCGCATGAGAGCGCCGAGCAATTTCATCAGGCCCGTCACCTCGGCCTTCGGACGCTTCCAGTTCTCCGTGGAGAAGGCATAGACGGTGAGCATCTCCACGCCCGCCTCCTTGCACCAGCCGAGCACGTTCTCGAGCGTCTTCGCTCCGGCCATGTGGCCTTTCAGACGCGGCTGGCCGCGGGCTATCGCCCAGCGTCCGTTGCCGTCCATGATGATCGCCACGTGTCTCGGCACGCGCGCTGGCGCGGCCGCGCCGCTGCCGTTCTTTCCGTCTCTCGTCATCTCATTTCCCCGCAGGCATGAAGTCCAAGATGCGGCGGTCGAAGTCGACTGACGCCACGCGCACCTTCATCTTCGTGCCGGTGCGCCATGTCTTGCCGCCGCCCTCAAGAGTCTCGTCGAAGTCGTTCCAGCGCACGTACGCGTTCGCGAGCTTCGACACGTGCACCATGCCGCCGAGGGCGAGAGACGGAAGATCCACGAAAACGCCGTAGCGCGTGCAGCGAGAGACGACGGCGTCGAACACTGTGCGCGGACGCTTCTCGAGCACCTCCTGCATGAAGCGGTACTTCTTGATCTCGTCGAGGGCGCGCTCGGCGTCGTCGGCGTTCTGCTCTCTCTCGGAGCAGTGGAGGGCGGCGGTGTTGAGCCATGCAATATCCATGCGCCCGCCCTTCCCGGCGAGCCAGCTGGCGAGCTGGCGATGGAGAACGAGGTCCGGATAGCGGCGTATCGGGCTCGTGAAGTGAGCGTAGAACCTCTTCGCGAGGCCGAAGTGGCCGATGGCCTTGGCGGAGTAGAGCGCCCTTTTCATCGCGCGCAGCACCATCACGGATAGCACGCCCTCCAGCGCGCTTCCCTTGATCTTCTTGAGGAAGCGGGCGAGGTTCTTCTGCTCGGAGAGGTCGCCGCACGAGATGCCGAGCTTCGCGAGGTTGGCGCGCAGCTCCTCGAGCCGGTCGGGATCCGGCGGTTCGTGGAGCCGCGCTAGTATCTTCACTCCGCGCGTCCAGAGCTCAGTGGCCACGGCCTCGTTCGCCGCCACCATGCACTCCTCCACCATCTGGTGCGACTCGTCGTATTCGCGCACCTCCACTCCGGTCATCATTCCGCTCTTGTCGATCTTTATCTCTGCCTCAGGCACCTCCATGTCGAGCGCGCCTGCCGCGAAGCGGTTCCTGCGCAGCTGCTGGGCGAGCGCGTGGATGGCGAGGATCGTCTTGCGCTCGCGCGGCTTGAGCTTCGGCGCGGGAAGAGTCAAGGAGGCTGAGGACGCAGCGCCCTTCACGCCGCCCTCGTCCCGAAGCAGGTCCAGCACCTGCTCGTATGCGAAGCGCGCCTTGGAGCGTATGATGCTCTTCGCAAATCTGCGCGCGATGCACTCGCCCTTGTCATTGAAGGTTAGGAAGGCGCTGAAGGCAAGGCGGTCCTCGTTGGGAACGAGCGAGCAGGCGCCGTTCGAGAGCTGCTCGGGGAGCATGGGCACCACCTTGTCGACGAGGTACACGGAGGTCGAACGGCGGTACGCCTCGCGGTCTAGCGCGCCGCCAGGCGACACGTAGTGCGAGACGTCTGCGATGTGCACGCCGAGAACGCGGTTCCCGGCCTTGTCCGTCTCGAGCGACAGCGCGTCGTCGTAGTCGCGAGCAGTCTCGGGGTCGCACGTGAAGATGAACTTGCGGCGTAGATCGAGGCGTCCGCCAGCCATTGACGACGAGCTGCCGTCGGTGCGCGGAAGCGCGCCCACGCGTTCGGCCTCCTCGATGACCGCTTCTGGAAACGCCTCGGGGAGATCATACTGCTTCATCACGGAGATCGTGTCGAGCGACGGATCGTCCGCAGGGCCGATGACATCCGTGATCTCCCCTTCCGGGGCCAGGCGCGGATTGTCCCACCGCACGAACCGCATCACAACGCGATCTCCCTCACGGGCGCCGTTCGCGCTCGGCACCACGAACTCCTGGCGATACGTGGGCGAGAGCGGCTGAACGCGCACGAAGCGCCCCGTGGACGCCACCGTGCCCACTATGGCGCGAGGCGCGCGCTCTACGATTCTGATCACGCGACCTTCCGGACCCTCCTTCTCCCTGGCGGCAGGCACCGGGCGCCGGAAGTCCTTCATTCGCCTCGGCCTGTTCGCCGCCTTCGGTTTGGCGGGCGTCTTCAGCTTGATCGTGACGGTGTCGCCGGCAAGGGCAGTGGAGAGGTCGTCGCGCGCTATCCACGTGGCCTCGCCGGTGTCGGGGTCCACAAGGAACCCCACGCCGCTGCGGGCCATGTGCAGCTCGCCGGTCATGGTTCCAGTCTCATGCGGAGACTGCTTCTGTCTTAGCTTCTCTTTTCTCTTGTTCATGTCAAATTCCCTTTCATCCTGTTTCGCCGCCCCACCTCATCCTAGCCAAAGAAGGCGGGGCCGTGGCCCCGCCTTCTCCGCATGGCCGTCAATTGGCCGCCCCGGCTTACGCGCCCGTACGGCCGCGAAGCGAGCCGTGGCGCAGGAAGCCGTCGTACTTGCGCACGAGCAGGTGCGACTCCATGATGCGCAGCGTGTCGAGCGCCACGCCCACGATGATCAAGAGCGACGTGCCGCCGAAGAACGAGGCGATCACCCACGGCACCTGCATCCATCCGTTCAGGATCTGCGGCAGGAGGGCGAGAATCAGAAGGCCCGTGCCGCCGATGAGCGTGAGACGCGTCATGACGGCGTCGAGGTATTCGGCCGTTGCGCGGCCGGGACGATATCCAGGCACGTACGAACCGTCCTTCTTGAGGTTCTCGGAGATGTCAACCGCGTTGAACTGCGTGGCCACCCAGAAGAACGCGAAGAACATGATCACCACGGCGTATATCGTCAGATGCAGCGAGCTTCCCATGTCGCCGAGCTTGTCGCCGAACGTGCGCAGCGCGCCGAGGAAGCCGGTGGACTCGGAGGGGATCTTCTTGAGCAGCATCGCGGGAATCTGGAGGAGCGGCTGCGCGAAGATGATGGGCATCACGCCCGTGTAGTTCACGCGCAGAGGCATGTACGTCTGCTGCATGCCGTAGCTGTTGCCGCCGGCCATTGAACGGCGCGTGGCGTGGATCGGCACCTTGCGCACGCCCTGCACGAGCATCACCGTGCCCATGACAACGGCGAAGCCGAACGCAAGCAGGATAAGAAGCTCGACGGGCGACTTGGTGGCCTGCAGGCTGCCATGGCCGAAGTAGCGCTCCCACGCGCTGTAGATGGCGGAGGGAAGACGCGAGGCGATGTTGATCATGATGATGAGCGAGCCGCCGTTGCCCACGCCGAAGGTGGTGATCTGGTCGGCCACCCACATCACGAAGAGCGCGGCCGAGGTCATGCCTATCACCGTCATAAGCTGGAAGCCGATGCCGGGGGTCGTGACGATCTGCACATTGCCGAGGCCGAGCCTCGCGGGATTCATTAGAACGGCTGCAATGCCCCAGGACTGCACCACGCAGATCACGATCGTGAGATAGCGCGTGATCTGGGCGATCTGCTGGCGTCCGCTCTCGCCCTCCTTCTTGAGCTTCTCGAGCGAAGGAATAACGGAGGAAAGCAGCTGTATCACGATCTGCGCCGAAATATAGGGCCAGATCGAGAGCGTACCGATGGCGCATTGGTCGAGGGCGCCGCCGGTGAAAACGCTGAACCAGTCGAGCATGCCACCGCCGGAGCTTTCGCGTATGGTGTTCATCGTTTCCTGCAGCAGGCGCCAGTCCACGCCGGGCGTAGGAATCTGCGACACAAGACGGCACACGGCCACGAGACCGAGCGTGATCAGAATCTTCTTGCGAAGCTCTTGAATCTTGAAGGCGTTAGAGAAGCCTTTTAGCATCGACATGTCTTTGTAACTCCAATTGAACTTTCTTTTCTATGCGTTGAAAGGATATTATACCATAAATGCCCCATGCCGCGCAAGGGCGTTTTGAACAGCGGAAACTGGTTAACGTCAGCGCGGATCTTTTGCGCCAAGAAGCAAGTCCATGAGATCGCTTCCCTTCATCGCTCCAAGCGAGCCGAGCGGGCACGTCTTCTCGGAATACACCTCAACCGCGTCTGGCGCTACGCCCGGCTGATGCACCGACACCGGCACGGGCGTGCGCGTGTGCTTGCCGATGTGGATGGGCACGGGATGGTCGGGCAGCACGCAGTACGCGGCCCCGTCGCCAAGCGCCGCGCGCACGCGCCCGATGATGCGCGAGTCGAAGTCCTCTATCACGCGGATCTTCAGGGCGAGGTCCTGCGCGTGGCTAACCTCGTCGGTCGCCTCGAGATGCACGTACACGAAGTCGCATCCGTCGCGCACGGCCTTGATCGCGGCGTCGGCCTTTCCCTCGAAGTCGGTGTCGATGTAGCCAGTGGCGCCAGGCACCTTTATGACGTCTAGGCCCATCACGCGGCCGAGGCCGTTTATCACGTCGACCGCCGCCACAATCGCTCCGCGCACGCCGTAGCGGCCGGGAATCGAATGGATTGCGCCGGCCTTGCCGCCGCTCCAGGGCCAGATGCCGTTCGCGCCGCGTCCCTTCAGCAGATCGGCGGCGCGCGCGATGACATGGCGCAGCACGGAGGCGGTGTATTCGCCATTTGGATTCTTGGCGCGGGGAAGGTGCTCGGCAACGGGATTGCCGTGGTTGTCGTCCGGCTTGTCGTACGCGACGTCTGCGCCGGAGAACGCGGCGCCATGCGTGACGAGCAGATTGCGGTAGCTCACGCCGGCGTGGAAGCGTATCCACTCGCCGGGCGCGCCGCGCCATTCGTCCGCGACAAACCGGTTGAGCATGTCGATCGTCTCGCGCTGCTCCTCAGCGCCTATGTGGCCGCCGGAGAAGTCCTTCAGCACCCCTTCCGGCGTCACCGTCACGAGATTGACGCGCCACACGACGTCGTCGGGACCCATTGGTATGCCCTGGCTTGCTGCCTCGAGCGGACCCCTCCCGCAGAGCTCCGTGGCGAGATCGCCGCCAAGTACGCTCATGTTCGCCACGTCGCTCGAAGTGGGGAACCCGTCCGGCAGCGTGAGCAGCGTGCCCGACCGCCCGCTGCGCGCAATCCAGTCCATGTTGGGCGTAGCCGCCGCTTCCAGCGGCGTACGCCCGCCCAGCTCCTCCATCGGCTCGTCGGCCATGCCGTCGCCGAGAAAGACAACCGTAGGCACTCTCTTCATCGCCTTGTCGCTCGCTGCGCCCTATGCCTTCTTGAAACGGAACTCGGTGGTGGACTCCATCACCTCGCCGGGCTTCACGATCGTCGTGGGGAACTCGGGGTGGTTCGGCGAGTCTGGGAAGTGCTGCGTCTCGAGGGCCACGCCCGCGTTGCGCACGGGAAGGTAGTAGCCGTCGTACACCTGCATTCCGGGCTCGGTCGTCCACACTTCGATCTGGCGGCCCGTCTTGGGGCTCGTGAGCGTGCACGCGGGCGTGAGGCTCTCGCCGGGCGTGCGGCGCAGCACCCAGTTGATGTCATAGCCGGCGCCGTAGCGGAGGAGGTCGTAGTCTTCGCCGTGGCGCTCGCCGATGGCGCGCGGGGCGCGGAAGTCGAACGGCGTGGCGGCGACTTCGCGCAGCTCGCCGGTGGGAATCATGTCGGGACCGTACGCCGTCACGCAGTCGGCGTTGATGTAGAGCGAGTGGTCCATGCACGTGGTGCCGGCGTCCACGCCGTCGAGGTTCCAGTAGGCGTGGCATGTGAGCGAGATGGGCGTGGCCTGGTCGCTCGTGGCGCGCCAGTCGATGCGCCACACGTCGCTGTCGTCGAGCGTGAGCGTGGCGCGCACGGTAACGTTGCCGGGATATCCGCCTTCGCCGTCGGGCGAGGTGATCTCGAGAACAAGGCCCACCTTGTCGGCCGTGTGGATCTCCTCTACGGCCTTCCAGCTTCTGAGGGCGAAGCCGCGAAGGCCGCCGTGCAGGGCGCATGGAATGCCGGCGGGGGCGTTGTTGAGCTCAAGCGTGTACTCCTTGCCGTCGAGCGTGAACTTGCCCTTCCCGATGCGGTTTCCGTAGCGGCCAACGAGCGCGCCATAGTAGGTGCCGCCATTCTCGGCAACGTACTCGTCGAACGTTGGCCAGCCGAGCGTGACGTTGGCGGGCTTGCCGTCGCGATCCGGCACGATCGCCTTCACGAGGCGACCGCCCCAGTTCGTGATCTGAAGCTCGAGTCCGTTGGCGTTCACGAGGCGCCACAGACGCACCTCTTCGCCCTCGAACTGGCCCCAGGGTTTGGACTCAATCAAATTGCTCATGACATCTCCTTCTTTTTTTTGAAAGAGATTATACCACAAACGAGGCGTTTTGTGGTAAACTATCAACTCAACGCCTAAAAGCCCCTGTAGCTCATCTGGACAGAGCAGCTGCCTTCTAAGCAGCGGGTAGGAGGTTCGAGTCCTCTCAGGGGCGCCATTGGGTTGGTGCCTAGTGCTTAGTGCGGAGAGGTTGGCTTTTCGCGGTGCCTGTGGGAGAAGCGCCGCACCTGCGAGCGGCCGGTGAGCTTCGGGAGCGCCCATTTGAACTTCACGGCGAGGATGCGCGTGGCCACCACCACGGCGCCGCCCGCCACGGCGCAGATTCGCAGATCCACGTCAAGCGAGTGAGCCCCGCAGTATGCGAGTGCGCCGAGCATGCTGGCCGTGGCGTAAAGCTCGGAGCGGAACACAAGCGGCACGTCGTTCACCAGCACGTCGCGCATCACGCCGCCTGCCGCGCCCGTGATCATTCCCATCACCACGGCTATCCACCATGCGTGGCCGTTTGCGAGGCTCTTCTGCACGCCGAGAACCGTGAACATCGCAAGCCCGATCGTGTCGAACACGAACCACGTGATGTTCTCGTTCACGATCCTTCTGCCGAACGCCCACACTACAACGACGGCGCAGAACGTGCACACGAGGTATCCGGGCTGCTGCATCCAGAACATCGGCAAGCCGAGCATCACGTCGCGCAGCGAACCGCCGCCTATCGCGGTGACGAGGCCCACCACGTAGGCGCCGAACATGTCGAAGTGCTTGGCGGTGGAGATGCGCAGACCGGAGATCGCGCACGCAAGCACGCCAACATATTCCAGCACGGCCAGGAACGAATGCACTGAAAACACAGCGCCCGCGGCATCGGCAAAGAGCATCGCCTGCGCCCTCCCTCGCGCGCCGGCGCTACTTGCGCCCGGCGCGTGCCGTCTTCTGGAGCTCGTCGAGCTCCTGCCTGTCATGCGGCGAGAGCTCCTTGCGCCTGCCGTTGAGAGTGCGCACCGTCTGATTGAAGTGGACGGTGTCGCCCTTCGCGAGCTGGGCGCGGGCGAGCGTTATGAGCATGCGCAGGTCGCCGTCCTTGGAAATCTCTTTCACGAGGTTGATCGCCTTGTTCACGCACTCCTCGGCCTCGGCGACGTTCTTGTTCTGGTCTAGGAGGATGGAGGCGAGCGTCTCCCACGCCACGTAGAGCTTCGGGTCGTTCTTGACGGCGGCGCGCGCGAACTGTTCGGCCTCGTCGTACTTCTTCTCGCGGCGAAGGGTCTCGGCGAGGTCGTTCTGGGCGGAGGCGAGCGGCGCCTCGTCGGCAGCCGAGATGCGAAGGAACGTCTCGGCCGTGGCCAGGTCGCCGCGCTGCAGGCGGATGGAGCCCATCACGTAGTTCGCAAGCTTGTTCTTGCGGTTCTGGCGCAGCACCTGGCGGGCGTGCTTCTCGGCGTTCTCGGTGTCGACCATCGCGATGTCGAGGTTGAGGATCATGTCGCTCACGGCGGTGACGTCAGGGCGGGAGGTGGACGCCACCACGAGGGCGTCGCGGGCGTCCTTGCGGTACTTGTCGCCCTTGCGCATGAAGACGAGGGCACGCGTCATCTGCAGGAAGTAGTCGCGCGGCGTCTCGGCTAGCGACTGCATCTTGGGCAGGATGACCGTCTCGATCTCGTCCATCGCCTTCTTCTTCTCCTCTGGCGTCTTCGCCTGGTCGTACTGCTGCAGCAGCACGCCCGCGAGCAGCGACCACGCCTGCAGCGACTTGGGCTGGAGGTCGGTCACCTTCTGCAGAGAGAGGCGAGCCTTGCCGAGGTCGTTGTTCATCATGTGCAGGAGCGCCCAGTCGAATCCGGCCGACTCGGAGCTCTTCGCCGTGTTCACTGCCTTCTCGAGGTGCTTCATCGCCTCTGCGTAGTCGCCCTTCTGCAGGGCGAGGCGCATGAGACCCATGTAGGCGTCGTGGTTGTCGGCGTCGCCCTCGAGAACCTTCTGGTAGAGCTCGCGCGACTTCTGGGTGTTGTTGTCGGTGGCGTACGCCTGGGCGAGCATGTTGAGAAGGCCTGTCTGGCGGTCGGGCGGAATCAGGTCCTGCGCGCGCTGCACGTTGGCGATCGCGTTGCCTGGGAGGGCCGAATGGGCCCAGGCGTAGCCCATGCGGGCGAATATCTCGGCGGAGCGGATGTAGCCGTAGTAGCGGGCGAGGGACCACAGCGCGTAGCGGCGGCGCGTATCCTCCACGATCGCCTGCAGCTGCTTGGCGATCTCCTTCCTGCGTCCGACAGCGCAGGGGATCTCCGCGCGCGCCATCTCGAACTCGTTGAAGAGGGAGCTGATGTTGTCTGGGTCGATGGACTTGAGCACGAGCTCGTAGATCTCGTACGCCTCGTTGTCCATCTTCATGTCCTGCAGCGTCACGCCGAGGTTGTTGCCGATGAAGCCAACGTGGCGGCGCAGCTGGATGCGCAGGATGTCCACGGGATCGCGCTTGCTCCAGACGGAGCGCGAGCCCCTGCCCTTGTCGATGGGCAGAACGGGCTCGATTCTCTTCCAGAAGTCCTTGAAGTCGGCGACTGCCTTATTGCCGTCCAGCTCCTTGAGGTCCTTCACGCCGCCGAAGAAGAGGCATTCGGAGAGCGGATGCGCCTTGGCCATGTACCAGAGGTCGGGCACGCCGAACACGGCGACCTTCTTGGTGATGTCGGGATCGCCGGCGAACCAGTCCTGGATGAACGGCAGCACGCCGAACTCCACGGAGAGGGCTAGGTCGGTCTTGCCGCCAGTGAGCTTCTTCTCCTTGATGAGGGAGGAGAGCTGGCGAAGGTACACGCTGTCCATGTCGCGGTGGAGGCTGATGATGTTGAGCTCCTTGCCGCGCGAGGCGGCGACGATGCGCAGATGAGTGTCGAGCATGCCGTCGGTCACCAGCCACTTGCGCTCGCCGAGACGGTCCACGATCTCGCCGGCGCAGATGTCGGCGTACTCGCCGCGGTCGCGCTTCATCCCGAGCGCCGTCACGAGCGCCGCGAGCGCCACCAGCGCGAAGAAGCAGCCGAGCACTATCGGCGCCATGCGCCCGCCCACCTTCGCCTCGGCCTCGAGCTCAGTGCCCTCGCGCTCCACGGGCTTCGTGCGCGCGAGAAGATACCAGTACGCTGCGAGATAGCCGGCGACTACGGCGGCGAGCGTGCTCGTGGCCACGGGCTCGAGGTTGAACCTGCGCATCAGCGAGGCCGGCGAGAGAGGCGTGGCGACCGCGAGAAGCGTGCAGAGCGTCATGGCGGTGTGGAAGAGGTACTGGCTCCACGTGCGCTCGTTGTTGAGCCCGCGCGGCGCCGCGAACATGC
>CAMIVJ010000039.1 GCA_946401765.1 uncultured bacterium
GCACGCGCCCCTCGCGAGGCGCCATCGCCTCCACCGCCTCCAGCAGCAACGCCTCCGCATAGGTGATGCGGCGGCCCTGGTCGGACATCTTTGCCGAATCATTCTTCTTCCTCTGAGCTCCGCGCTGCATCTCGATTCTCCCCCTTCTCGTCATCAGATGCATGCGCACACGCGGTCGAATCTGTCGAGGAACTCGTCGACGTCCCTCGCCGTGTGGGCGGCCGATATGAAGTTGCACTCGAACTGCGACGGGGCGATGTATATGCCGCGGTCGAGCATTCCGTGGAACACGGCGGCATAGAGGCGCGTGTCGCATGCCTTTGCGTCCGCAAGGCACGTCACCGGGCCCTCGACGCAGAACGGAGTGAACACTCCGTTGAAGCTCTGGCACGTGATCGGAAGCCCGTGTTCCGCCGCTATCGTGCCCACGCCCACGGCAAGCGCGCTTCCCAGATCGGCCATTCTGGCGTACGGCTGCTCGCGCTCCAGAAGCTCGAGCGTCTTGAGCCCCGCCGCCACTGCCAGCGGGTTTCCGCTTAGCGTGCCCGCCTGATAGACAGGCCCCGTGGGCGCAAGCTGGCGCATCCACTTCGCGCGCCCGCCAACCGCCGCAAGCGGCAGACCGCCGCCCACCACCTTGCCGAGCGTCACGAGATCGGGCGTTACGCCGGCGTAGAGCGCGGAGTACGTGGAGAAGCCGAAGCGGAAGCCGCATATCACCTCGTCGCACACGAGCAGCGCGCCGGCGGCGCGGGTGAGTGCGCGCAGTCCCTTGAGGAAACCATCCGCAGGCGGCACAATGCCCATATTGCCGGCAACAGGCTCCACGATCACCGCGGCTATGTCGCCCCCGTGCTCGGCGAACGCCTGCTTGACCGCCGAAAGGTCGTTGTATGGAACGACAAGCGTATCAGCCACCGCGCCGGCGGTGACCCCGGCCGACGAGGACGCTCCCATCGTGAGCACGCCCGAGCCGCTCTTCACAAGCATCGCGTCGCTGTGGCCATGGTAGCAGCCGTCGAACTTGAGGACGATGCGCCTTCCCGTCACACCGCGCGCAAGCCTCACAGCCGTCATCACGGCCTCGGTGCCGGAACTCACGGCGCGCACCATCTCCATGCCCGGCACAAGCGACACGAGACGCTCCGCAAAATCAACCTCCATGGGCGTGGCGATTCCAAACGTGCTTCCAAGCGCCGCTGCGCGCCTCACGCTTTCCGTCACCTCGCGCCTGGCGTGGCCGAGAATCATCGCCCCCCAACTGCAGCAGTAGTCGGTGAGAATGCGCCCGTCCGCCGTGCGGATCTTCTGGCGCTTGCCGGCCTCGACGAACACGGGCGTGCCGCCCACGCCGTTGAACGCGCGCACCGGCGAGTTGACGCCGCCGGGAATAACCTTCTTCGCGCGCACGAAGAGAGCTTCGTGCGGACCTGTTGCCTTCTTCCTGTCCATGCAGAGATTCTCCGGTGTCATGCCCTAGAAAGGAGTCCGTTGCGGTAGAGCGCGCGCACGGCGTCGCAGTCGTCCGTGTGGCCAGCGCGGTAGCTCACCACAGTGCCCACGAAACGGTCGGGACCGGTGAGCGAGAGTGCCGCCAGCAAATCGAGCGTGGCGCGGTGCCACACTGGCTCGAGAAACTTCTCGGTGCCTTCTACTGGGAATCGCGGAGTGCCGTACCAGCGGCGGCCGTGGATGAGGATGTTGTCCTTGTCGTAGCCGAGGTTGCGCGTGTCGGCGAAGAGCAGCCCCACCGTCTTCGCAAGCAGATACTGGCGATGCGTTGCGTTCGTGCGCGCGAATGCGCCGTAGGCGAACGTCTCCGGCGTGACGTCGAACACCACGCGCTGGTCGCCGATTATCGTGTTCCAGCTGATCGCCACGTCGAGGCGCAGACGGCGGCTGCCGTCGTCCGGGATGAAAAGGAGGAAGCTGCCGCGCCGTCCTGAGAAGGCAAGGGGCTCCTTCACAGTCACGTACGTTGCGTCGGCCGCCGTCTCTACAATCCCGGCGCGGCGCACCGCCTCGACGAGCGGCGTGGATGACTCGTCGAAGAGAGGCGGGTCGCCGGAGTTCGTCTTGATCACCACGTCGTCGAGGCCAAGGCCGCCCTTGAGGGCGATGATGTGCTCGACCATGCGCAGATAGTTGTGGGGCGAGCCGCTGCGAAGCACGAGATTGCGCGCGGAGGTCCAGAGGTTGGCGATGTCCACGGCAGTGTCGAGCTGCTCTGGCTGGTCGGTGCGGCGGATCCACCAGCCGGGACGCTCAGACGGCGCGAACGTGATGGTGCGCCGCTCGCGTCCGCGGAACGTGCCCACGCCGGCCACCGACTCCTCGGCCGCAAGCGTGGTGCGCCGCGCGGCCCAGCCGCTCGACTCCGCCAGGCGCACGTCGTCAGGCGCCAGGGCGTCGAAGCGCGCCCTCGCCGCGTCCAGCGCGGCCTGCGAGCCGCACACGAGCCTGCATGCAGGATATGAAAACGAAGATTCGCCGCCACTCATCGAATCATTTCCACTTCTTGGGCTCGGACGGATTGTCCACGATCTTCTGCAGCGCCGGCGAGACGACCGGCTCCCTCTTCGCGCCGCGGTAGAGGTCCACGATCTGCGACATCCATGCGCCGAAGCCCACCAGCCCGAGCGAGCTGTCGAACTTCGGGCCGCGGAACAGGAGCTTCGTGCACGAGGGATCCACGCATATCACGGCAGGATAGTTCGCCATGTCGGTGAACTTCGCGTCGGGACCGTTGTTGCGCTTCGCGTTAGCCCTCACCTGCGGCGACACGGCGAACGCGTTGAGGAACTTGACCTCATGCGGCTTGAACGGACGAGCATCGATGGTGGTGGGCTTCGGCGGAGGCGCTGCACGCCTTCCGCGCCCCTGCATGGGCGGCATCTCCACCTTCCCCGGCTTGAGGCGCCACAGCAGCAGCACGCAGTTGGCCGGCACGAACTCCTTCGCGAACGCCTTGTGCTTGAGGGCCTTCGCCTCAAGCATCTGGCTAGTCTGGTCGCCGGCGGGAAGAAAAGCCACAACGAGCGGCTGCTGGCACTTCCACGCCACGTCCTTCGCCTCTGCGAACTTCGTGTAGAACGGACGCTTCACCTTGATCGCCTTGGCCACGGCTGCTTCGTCCGGGACGGGCGGCAGCGCCTCCTTCGCAGGCGCCGCGGGCTCCTTCGCCTTCGCCGGCGCGGCGTCGGCCGCATGCACAAGCGGCGCCGCCAAGGCGGCCGCCGCAAAAGTCATGATGCATAACTTGTTCATCTGTCGTATCCTCCTTTGACAAGCCTTCGCGCCAGAATCGGCAGCCCGGGATCACGCGCGCCGCATACGGCCAGCGCGCCGAATTCCGCCGCTCTTTCGCGGAGCATCCGCTCCGCCTCGTCAAGATCGGCGGCAAGAACCACTGGCGCACCTGCGAGATCCGCCGCGAGCGCGTCTGAGTTCATCGATCTGTCAGTGGTGCCGCCCGCGTCGTACACAGGCAGCAGCACGAGCATGTCCTGCGCGCGCAGCGTGGCGCGGAACATCTCGGCAAGCGCGTCCTTCATCTTCCTTAGCGGCGCGAAGCCATGCGGACGCCACACTGCGGCCACGCCCTGCGGGTACGCCTCCTGCAGCGTCACCAGCATCGCGTGCAGCTTCTCCGGGTTGTGGGCGTAGTCGTCGAACACCACCGCCTCGCCACTGCACGTGCGCATAGCACCCACTCTCTGCAGGCGCCGCTCGACGCCGGGGAACGTGCGCACGGCCGCGGCGAGCGCTGCTTCGTCGGCGCCCAGAAGGCGCGCCATGCGGATCGCGCACTCGGCGTTCACGGCGTTGTGCTCTCCGGGCATTGGAATCTCGCGTGCCAACGGCGACGGCAAAATGCGCTCGCGCCGGCCGTCGACCAGCGGACCCGGCACGCCGCTCACGAACGCGTCGAAGACTGCGTCCATCTCCTCCTTGGAGTAATGGTCGGCAGATGCATTTGTGACGATGGCGGCGTATGGACGGAAGGCGACAAGCGACTTGTCGCTTTCGTCCACCTCCGCCACCGCAAATTCGCCGGCACCCTTCCTCGCGGAACCGACGCGTGCGCCTCCTTCGTCCCAGCCCGCTATCTGCGCGCCGTTCACCACCACGGGGTCGAATCCACACTCGACGAGCAGATGGCCGAGAATGGCCGTTACGGTGGACTTGCCGCAGGTGCCCGCCACGGCAACGAGGCGACGCGACGAAAGCACTTCGGCAAGCGCCGCGGCACGGTGCGTCACCGGAATCCCAAGCTCCCGCGCCCTGCGAAGGCCGGCGTTTGTCTCCTCGACCGCAGTGGAAACGACGACGCGCGCCGTTCCCGCGCTCACGCCAGAACCGTCGTCGGGAAATAGGCGCACGCCCTGCCGCTCAAGGGCGGCGAGCACGGGCGAGCGCACGAACGTTCCATCCGCCCCCAGCGAACGGTCCGCGCCCGTAACTGCATGGCCGGCGTCAATCAGCGCCTGGGCGAGGGCGCTCATGCCCACGCCGCCGATGCCGATCAGATGGAATTCTCCAGCCAAGCTCACTTGCCGAACGGATTGAGCTTCTTAAGACCTTCGCCAACGGCCTTCGCGCCGTCCTTCACCGCGTCGGTTGTGGCGCCCACTGCCTTTGTGGCGGTGTCAGCCGCGGCAGATGCAGCGTTCTTCGTAGCCTCGGTGGCCTTGGAGGCGGCGTTGCCCACCGCAGTGCCTTCGCCCACGCCAACGAGATTTGCGGCACCCTTGACTGCGTCAGTGGCCACATTGCCCACGCCCTTCACCGCATCAACAGCAGCGCCGCCAACCGCAGTGGCGGCGCCAGTGGCCGCATCGCCAACAGCGCCGACGGCACCGCTCACTGAGAACTTGTCCTTGATGGAATCCCAGATCAGCTCGCCTGCCTCCTCGAACGATGCGCCCTTCGCCTCTTCGGCGGGCTCCTTCTTCTCCTTGTTCTTATCGTCGCCCTTCTTCTTGTCGTCATCCTTGCCGTAGCCGATCTTCGTGAAAGTGGGCACGGGAATCGGAATCAAGACCTTGCGGTACTTGACCTTCGTGCCGTTGATGCAGAGCCTGTCGATCAGCACTTTGGGTCCGGCCTTCTCATCGTCCTTCTCCTCCTTCTCCTTCTTTTCGGAGGATCCGCTCTTGGACTCCACATACGCCGCAATGCGCTCGAAGTTGTTCGTGCCCTCTCCGTCGAAGACGTAGCTCACGAAAGGCTTTTCGAGCGTTATGTCGTTCACATGGATCTTGTCCGTGAGAAGCGACGCGAACGACAGATCAATCTTGAGCGACTCGAAGCTCACCGCCTCGGGCTCGTCAAATCCCTTGGGGTTCTTTAGAGAAAGTCCGCCAAGGAATATCTTGCCGGAATACGGGTTTATGTCGCACTGGTCGAGCTTGAACTCGCATCCTGTAAGGCTCGGCACCGCGCTGTTCGCGACTCCGCGCACAGTCGGCCCCAGCCACAGCGGGATGGCAAGCACCGCCACGATTGTCAGCACAAGAATTATCGCGATTGTCCAGAGGACTATCTTGATCAGTTTCTTCATTTCATTTTTCCTTTCTGCAGTTTGTCAACTTGAAATCCGTCACTCGTCCAGCTCATCGAGCCCGTCAACCGTGATCTTCGTGCGGTGGCGCTCGCCGAGCGTCTCGACCTCCAATACGGACACCATCCACTTGCCGTCGAACTTCTTCACGCGCGTTCCCCAGAGACGGCGCAACGGCTTTCCTTCGGCGTCCACCTGCTCGGCCTGCATCAGGCAGCCCGTCTTCTTGTCCACCCACAGGCGAACTGCCGAGAGGCCCTTGATCTCCGCGTCGGGTTTCACGAGGATCACGCGGCACTTCTGCCCGTGCACGCTTTCGCCCTCCCGCTCGGCCTCGTACGAGGCCTTGGACCACCAGAGGAAGTCAAACGTGAGGTCGAGCCATGTGACATCCGTGCCCAGCACGCGCTCCAGGGGCGAATCCACCACCTCCACCTCGGCCGAGCCAGCCTTCGAGAGGCGTATCGTTGGCCGCACGCCTGGACGTCTTGCGATTGTCACATTCGCCGTCGCGTTCGTCTCGCCTCGCGGACTCAGCCGCACCGTCATCATCGACATGTCAGGGCTTCGCCGCATCACAAGGCGGTAGTCGTGTTCGCTCTGCACAATCCCCCTCCGGTTTCGCAGAATCAACGAACCGGTGAGGACCACTGGGCGCACGGGCAGCATCGCGCGGCATGCTGCCAGCACCTCGGATGCCGTAGCCTCCTCGATGATGACCGGGCGCGCACGGGCAAGCGCGGCGGCAGGCGGCTCTATAGGCTCGCTGGGGGGTGGCGGCACGTCGCCTGCTCCACATACGGCAACCGCTACGCACGCGATGACTGAAGCAAGGCCCTTCTTCATTTCTTCTCAAGCCTCTTTTCAAGCGCCTCGTTCTTCGGCCCGCCAAGCGCACGCCCCTTCTCGTAGTGGCGTCGCGCGGCGTCGACGTCGTCGTCGATCTTCAGCGAAAGGTTCGCGAGATTGTATAGGGGCAGATACGACTTGTCGTGCACGCGTGCGGCGCGCTCCAGAGTGCGGCGCGCGGCGAAGTCCTGCCCCTGGCACACCTGAAGCGCCGCGCGCAGGAGGAAGAGGTTCAGATTGTCGGGGCTGCCCTTTTCAAGCACCTCAAGCTTCTGCGCGGCGGCCGGATAGTCCTTTCGGCGCAAGTCGGCCAGGGCGGCGGCGTATGTCGCCCGCAGCTCGGGGGAGAGCGCGCCCGCCTTCGCGGCCGCGGCTTTCTCCGCCTCCTCCTTCTTGCGCTTCTCCTCTGCGGCCTCCTCCGGAGTGACGATGCCGTGCTTGCGGTTCCACTTCTTCTGCAGCTCGCTCGTGTTGGTGACGGATACGACGCGCGTGTTCTCGTTCACCTGCGCGAAGCGGATCGCGTCTATGGCCGACTGGCACGTGGCGCGCTTTGTGCGCAGCGGGGCGAATTCCGGCGTCTCGGCCCGATCCGGGTTCTCTCGCTCAACCCTGTCGAGCTCGGCTAGGGCCAGACGGTAGTTCTCGATGGCCTTGTCGCCATTGCCGTTCAACGACTCCTCGTCGGCCATGTCGATGTAGTCGTTGGCCTTTTCCAGAAGCCTGTGGAGACGTGGCGGCTTCTTCTCGTCGTCGGGGTCGAACGGCCAGTACCATGCGGCATGCGCCGCGCCGGCGATTGCAAACGCCAGCACTGCGAGAGCGCCCACCGCGCGCAGTCGCGCACGAGGACCGGATTTCCACTTCTCTTTCATCGCCGGTAGTATATCAAATTGACCGCCGCCGCGCAAACCGAAACTAGCGCACGAAGATCATCGTGCCGGACGAGACGTAGATGCCGTCTGGCTTGACGTAGAGGGAGACGCCCACGGACCGGCTGCGGGCGTCTGGCACGAATTTGAGCGTGTCGAGGTTCTCGGGCGTGTGGTCGGTCCAGTCGACCACCTTCACCCTCGTGCCGCGTCCGCGCACGTCGATCGTCACCGTCGCGCCATCCTCGAAGTCCACGGTCTTCTTGCCCACCGTTGCCGCGCTCGTGGTGGACCACACGTCATCCTTCCCTCTGAGGTCGATCATGGAGCCGTTCTTCATCGTGCAGCCGTAGAAGTAGTCTGTGCGCGGCGTGAACGTGCCGTACACGTAGAGGTTGGTCGTTCCGGTGCACTTCACGTTGTCGTATTCGCGCTCTGCGGTGTAGTTGTGCACGCTGAAGGTGGAGATGGGGCTGATGCCGCCCTTGTCGATCACGTCCACCGTGCGCGCGTCGACGTCGCGGTTGATGATCCGCATGTAGGTCGTCTTCTCGCTCGACGGCGTGATGCGGATCGTGCCGTTCGTCATGTCCTTTGACATGAAGATGGTCTTCGCGCCAACAGGGCAGTCGAGAAGCCACTCGTGTCCGCCAAGGTCGATCGGGATGTCGTCGTTGCCGCTGAACATCACGTCGCTGCGGAGGTAGAACGTGGAATCCGCGGTGAGGGCGAGGCGTCCCACGCCGCCCCACGAAACCTGACTCTGGTTGATCGGGCCGCTGTCGTCGAGCTTTCCGCTTCTGAGCGTGCCGCCGTCGAGCGTTATCGGATAGAAGCGGTAGTCGTAGTTGCCGGCGATGTCGAGCGTGCCGTTCTTGCGCACGACGATCGGATTGTCGGTCGCGCCGAGCGGATGGTGCTTCGCCGACCAGTCGGCATTCGCGCCATTGCCTTCAGTGGTTGTGAGCCTGCCTTCGACGATCTCGTTGCCGCCCGAATACATGAGGCCGCGCCTTCTTGACACGAACACGCCGGCGCCCTTCTTCACGAACTTGACCTTGCCCATGATGTCGAAGGCGGTGTTGCTGGAGATCACGTTCTCCGGCACGTCAACGCGCAGCTCGCCGCCGCCCACCGTGTCGGTGATCACGCCGCCAAGCGTCGGGTATGTGACGGACACGTTGTCGATGGCCATGCCTGAACCGCTTGTGCACGCCACCTTCACCGTGTGCTCTCCCGCGGCAAGGCTCACCACGGCCGTGCGTGTGGCAAAGTTGGCGTTGCCCGGACCCGACCAGGAGACTACCGCCGTCCCGTCGATCTGCACATTGCCGTTCGCCGTGGTGTATACGGTCACGTTGTCGCTCGTCCTCAACCAGTTCTTGTTCGCCGCCTGAACCGAAACGCTCACCGTGGCTGCGACAGGAAGCGTGAACGTCTGGCTCACGTTCGCGCCGTTGTTGAGGAAGCACAGCTTCCCCGCGCTCCTCTGGGAGTATGCGTAGGAGTTATTGGCGCTGATGAGCGCCACCGTGCCGCCGCGCGTCCAGCCCGTGGGCTTGTATTCCAGATAGGCGCCTGAGTCCACGGGATCGGACTCGAATCCGCCGTTCACGAGCAGCTGCTGGTTTGCGGACTTCATGTTCTCGAAGAACGAGCCGGGAAGCGTGAGCACATGCCCTTCAAGGTCGATCTCAATGCCCGCATCCACCGTGAGGGCGAAGCTGTCCGTGACGAAGTCGGCGTCGTCCGTCATCTCGAATGCGGTCATGCGCCATCCCTTGGGGGTACCGGGGTTTGCGCGCGCTGCGGCGAGCTCCTCGGTGGAACCGAAGAGAATCTCGGTGTCGGCAGTCGGCGCAGCGAGTCCACACGAGGCTGTGACGTCGCGCCCGTCGCCGCCGTAGAAGTGCCATGACCATGAGCCAGTGTCGGCGTCCTTGACCATGCGCGCGGCCGCGGGCTTCGTGGCGTCGACGGCCAGCACCACCGAGCCATCGTCGGCCGTGAACGTGGTGAGGGCTTCGAACACCGTCGCCGCGCCGCCCGAGCTTGTCGCATGCTTCACGGTGAAATCTGCTGGATTGACGGTCGTGCCCGCAGGAAACGAGATGAGCGGCAGGAGATGCTGCGAGAAGTTCGCCGTGGCCGAGTAGAACGTAAGCTTCGTCTTGAGCGTATCCGGAACGGACGATGCGGAGACGCGCAGTCCTTTCCCGGCTGGGAGACCGTCGTAGTTGACCGTGAGCGTGCTCTTCGAGGAAAGCGCGCCGATCGTGCCGCCGAACGGACCGCCGATGTACAGCGTTGTCGCCGAGGTCTCCCCCGCCGTCTCGTTGATCGCGCCAAAGAAATCGGCCGCGTTGTTGAAGTGGAGCACCTGCGTACCGGCCTTGCCGTTGCCGGGAATCAGAATAGACGTGGTGGCGTCGCCGACTATGGACGAGTTCACGATGATCGTGCGCGTTCCTGTGTCAGAACCGCATATCCACAGCGACGAGCCGCTCACGATAGAGAGCCTGCCCGCGAGCGTGTATGTGTATCCGCCGTTTCCGTTGAAGATGCGTCCCTGGGCGACTATGAGATTGGGAATCGTTATGGTGGCGCCGTTTGCGGCCTTTAGCATGAGCTGGTTGAGGGAGTCGCTACCGCTGTTCTCAAGACGCAGCGAACGTCCAGTGAACGTCCATGCCGAACCTGTATTCGGCGTGCGGAGGACGCGTCCGCTCGGCACAATGAAGTCGGATACGGCCATCTCGGCCGCGGAGAACGGAACGGTGGCTGTGGCGGAGGCCTCCCGCGCCCAGCCGATGGCGGCGGTGTGGTTCGTGGAGAAGGACGTCTTGTCGCCAGGATCCGCACCTATCTTGTAGAACGTTCCGCCGCCCTTGGTGACGAGCGAGACTGTGCCGTCGTCGTTCTCGGCCACGTCAAGGGGCAGAGGCACGGACGTGCCGCCGGCCGTGTAGGAGTACGCAATGGAGAACTCCGATGCGTCGAGCTCGGTTCCGGCGGGGAACGTGAGAAGGCGCGCGCCGTCCGCCGCGATGGCGGTGGAGGACGTGTAGAAGCGCAGATTCGTCTTGAGCACAGGCGGCACGGTTGTGGACGCCACGCGCAGGCCCTTCCCGGCGGGGAGGCCGTCGTAGTCGATGGTGACGGCCGTGGTGGAAGTGGGAAGCGCGGTGATAGTGCCGCCAAATGCGCCGTTGATCACGAGCGAGAACGTGGGCGCGGTGCCGTCGCTCGTTATTGTGCCCAGAAAGTCGCCTGCCGCGTTGAGGGTGAGGCCGCTCTTGTTGCCGGCATTGCCGGAACCGGCGATATTGATGGCCGAGGCTGCGTCGCCGGTGATGGCGGAGTCGACAACGATCGGACGAAAGTCCCCGCTGCCGCTTGCCGTGCCGTATTGGAACGTCAATGTCGAACCAGGCATGATGTCCAATGTGCCCGTGAGGGTGAACACAGACTTGTCCTGCGCCTGGGCGATCGTTCCGGCTTCATTGACGACGAACGGCGAGATGGCGACTTTGCGGTTGCCGCCGTTCGCTCCGCGCTTGAGTATGATCGTGCCGCCGGCCAGCGTGAGAGACCGGCCCGTGAAGGCGATGTCAGGCTCGGTCGCCGGAATGCGCAAGCCAGTGCCCGTGCCCACGATGAAGTCGGAGTTCTCGAAGTCGGAGACCGTGGTCGTGGCGGTGGCGCCCTGCGTTGTGGACCATCCCACCGTGCCGCTCACGTTGCCGGTGAACGACGACGCTCCGGCGGCGTCCGTGCCGACCTTGTAGTAAGTGGCAGCCATGAGAGAATTGGCGCAGCAGACGACTGCAACTGCGCTTGAAACAACAAGTGCCTTCATTGTGAGACTCCTCGACTGTGATAAGACGTTACAAACCATAAACGCTGCGGAGGCCGCATTCTAGGCCGCGCAGCTCAGAGAGGCCGACCATGCGGCCGACGAAGGAGTAGCCCCAGTAGCAGGGGCGGTCCTTGTCGATGTAGAACTGGCGGCCATGGTCGGGACGCAGAAAGATGCGCTCGCCGCGCCGTTTCTCCTCGCGCAGCAGCTCCAGCATCAAAGCGGGCATGTCCACCTTGCCCGTGAGGTGGCTCTCCGACTCGCGGAACACGCCGTCCTGCGCGTACACGAGGTTGCGGAAGTGGCAGAAGTGTATGCGGCGCGCGAACTCGCGGAATATCGCCACCTCGTCGTTCGCGAGGCTGCCGCCGAGCGAGCCAGTGCATAGCGTGAAGCCCACCTTCTCGCTCGGGCACGCCTCGCACATGATGCGCATGTCGGCCGCGTTCGAGAGGATGCGCGGCAGCCCGAAGATCGGATAAGGCGGATCGTCGGGATGAATGGCCATCGTGAGGCCCGTATCCTCGAGGACGGGAGTGATCTCGTTGAGGAATCCGTAGAGATGGTCTCGAAGGCCCGCCTCGCCCACGTTCGCGTACTCGCGCACCTGTGCGAGGAACTCTTCGGGAGAGAGGTCGTCCACCGTGCCGGGCAGGCCCATGAGAATCGTCTTCTCGAGGCGCTCGCGGTCGGCGGGGGTGGACTTCTCCCACACCTCCTTCGCCTTCACGAGGGTGGCCTCGTCGTATGCGGACTCTGCGCCTGGGCGCTTCAGCGCGAACACGTCGAACGCGGCGACTTCGTACGGGTTGTACGTCATCACCACCGACCCGTCGTCGAGTCGCGTCTTCACGTCGGTGCGCGTCCAGTCGAGAACCGGCATGAAGTTGTAGCACACCGTCTTCACGCCGCACGCGGCGACGTTCCGAAGAGAGGTCTTGTAGTTCTCCACGAAACGCCGCCAGTCGCCGGTGTGCTTCTTGATGTCCTCGTGCACGGGGATGGATTCGACGACGGTCCACTCGAGGCCCGCCTCGCGCACCTTCTCGGCGCGCGCGCGCACCTCGTCGAGCGGCCACGCCTCGCCGGGCTTGCGCTCGTACAGCGCGGCCACTATGTCCTTCACGCCCGTCTGGCGTATCTCGGCGAGAGAAAGCGGATCGCCGTCGCCGAACCATCTCCAGCACGCTCTCATTTCGCGCGGCTCCCTAGACGCGCTTCGAGAGCACGTCGCGCTCGTACTTGAGCACCTGCGCCATCCACGTCTCGTTCGCGGGCAGCTTCGCGCGGGCGCAGAACTCCTCCCACACGGCGGAGACGGGATAGCTCTTGAGCTCCTCCTGGAGGACGAGCTGCTCGGTGAACTGCCCGCCGTCCTGCAGCGCCTTGAGCGTGGCCGACGGTTCGAGGAGCGCCTCGAGAAGCGCCTTCTGCATGTTGCGCATGCCGAGCACCCACGCGGCCACGCGGTTGATCGACGCGTCGAAGTAGTCGAGGGCCACGATGAAGTTCTCGGGGCCCATGCGAACGATCTCGTGGGCGGCGTTGCGCAGGTC
>CAMIVJ010000040.1 GCA_946401765.1 uncultured bacterium
CGCCACGACGCCAGGCATTCGCGGCGAGGCGGAGGAAACGAGATTTGTCCGCCCCACCACCGGCCAGTCATCCTCCCACGTGACCGGCAGGATGTACGGGCAGCGCCCCACAGCGCCGCGGTCGCCGAAGAAATAGCCGTACCAGTTGCCGTCTGCGTCGTCGATGAACGATCCCTGGGCGATGCCTTCTCGCTGCAATACGACCTTCCCCTCCCACGGCCCCCTCCGCGTCTTACCGCGATGCACCACCACCGTGCGGCAATTTCCGCGCGGCCATGCGATGTTGACGAGATAGTACCATCCGTTGCGCTTGAACACCTGCGTGCCCTCGCCGAGCCCGCCGCCCCCGCAGCAGTCGGTCACGTTGTCGAGCACGATCTCGCCGCGGTCCTTGAAGCCCGAGAGGTCGTCCTTCAGCTCGGTGAGGCGTACCTTGTACGGGCGCCCTGGCACGGTGGCGTATATCCAGAACCGGCCATCCTCTATCCAGAGCGATTCGTCGTACTGCTTCGGCGAAAGGCGAGCGAACGACCACGGCTCCCTCTCGGGGTCGCGCGTCCAGAAGAGGTACGTAGAGTCAATCTGGTTGTTGAAGCTCGTGACGTAAAACATGTCGCCCTGGGCGTCATAGCGGATGGAGCTTGCCCATGTGCCGCCCGAATAGTCGTTGCGTCCGTCGTCGAGACGGTCCTTAGGACGGTTCTCTATCGTCTCGTAGCAGTACGAGGCCATCTTCCAGTCCACGAGGTTCGTCGAAACCATCACAGGGATGCCGGGGTTGAAGTGCATGGACGTGGAAACCATGTAGAACTTTTTGCCCTTGCGGCACATCGCGATGTCGGGCACATCAGCCCAAAGCGTGGGCGCAAGCGACGTCGCCCCCGCGCGGGAGACGCCGCTCTTCGTCTGGTGGACAAACGGGATAGAGCCATCGGGGTTGCGCGTGTACTTTTCGATGCAGAAGCTGCGGCGGCAGTCGGCGCCGTTGGGCAGGTTCGCGTTGTGGTAGACGAGATACCACGAGTCCTTGAAGAAGACGCTGCCGCCGTGGATGGTGCCCGTGTTCTCCGCGCAGTCTGTGACGGCGCCGCGGTAGGTCCAAGGGCCGTGGATCGACTTCGCCGTGGAATACGCCCAGAATTCCGGACATCCGCCGGCAGCGTATTCAAGGTAGTAGGTGCCGTTGAGCTTGTATATCCAGGGCGCCTCCTCGAAGTTGGTGTTCTTCTCTCCGTTGCGGCGGTGGCCTGCGCCCCACTTCTTCCAGAGCGGCGCGCCGAACGCGGCTTCGTCCATAAGGCCCTTCACCGGCTTCACCTCGCCGGCGAGCTCGTGCATGTTCTCCTTGAGCTCGACGTACCAGCAGCCGGGGTTTCCGCCGCAGTTGCCCCAGAAGAGCCAGGCCTTGCCGTCGTCGTCTATGAATACGGACGGGTCGATGTAGCCGACCGGGGCGCGCAGAAGCGCGTCGCCAACGGGATCGGTCCAGGGACCTTCCACCGAGTCGGCAGTGGCCACGCCGATCGCGTCGCCGCCCTTTCCGTGCTGCACCGCCACGTACCAATGCCATTTGCCGTTGCGCTTGATCGCCTGCGAGGCCCAGGCGCAATGCCATTTGCCGTTGCGCTTGATCGCCTGCGAGGCCCAGGCGCGGTCGCCCTGGCGCGCCCACTTGAACGTGGAGGTGTCCATCACCGCGCCGTGGCTATGCCAGTGGACCATGTCCTTCGTCGAGAACACCTGCCAGTCCTTCATCTTGTACCCGCGCGCGTCGGGTTCGTCGTGCCCTGTGAATACATAGAGCGTATCACCGTCCACCACCGGGGCGGGATCGGGCGAGAAACGGTCCTTGACGATCGGATTCGTGCCGTCAGAAGACTGAAGCACCGCTCCCCTCGCCTCGGGCGCGCCGAATGCCGCCATTGCGGTACACAGCGCGAACACGACCTTCCCCGTCAACCTGAACATCTTGATTTCTTCTGGCTTTTTCATGACAGAGAGTATATCATAAATCGGCATCTCAGCGCCAGTCTAACGGTTCACCTTCGGTTTTCTCTCAATCTTCGGCTCGCCATCCACAATCTTGACTGACACGATGCGCAAAACTCAAATCAACAAAAGATTCGTGGTCCTATTGACGCCAAAATGATGATGATGTATAATCATCACCATGACACGCACCCAAGTACAGATTCCAGACGCCCTATTCGGGCGCATCCGCAGATATGCTGAAATCCGCGAGACAAGCATTGCGGATGTGTTCCGCAATGCACTGGAGCTCTTCATAAATGTCCACGCTAGCGCTGACTCCGCCGAAGCGCACAGCCACTGGACGGTTCCAGTATGCCGCTCAACAGGGCTTGTCGACGACCCGTTCACTCACGAGGACTGGCGCGCGCAGATTTATGAGAGTCGCGACGTATAAAGAAAAGAGTCCGCCACATGGTCTCGTGCGACACAAACGTTCTTTTCGCGGCGTCAAACCCTGACGACGCCAAGCATGCTGAGGCGCGTGCCTTTATCGAAGCGCATGTCGATGATTCGAATTTCGCCAGACGACGCATACATGATGTTCGCCTTGCGGAAACGCTAAAGTATTGGGGCGTTGATGAATTCCATACGCGCAACACGCGCGACTTCGCCGACCTCGGCTTCCGTATCTTGAACAATCCTTTTGACTGACTCGTAATCACTGCCTCGAAGAACCACATCGTCGCCTTTAACGCTCGCTTCGCTCGAGTCTAGCGCCTCACGCCCAGCGGTGGCGCAAGAGACACGAGGCATTAGACGCAAGCCATCATCCACTTGAGGCCAACAGAGACAGTTCTGGCAAGTTATTGTTCACAGATGGCAATTGACACAAATGTTCACAAATCACAAATGGCAGAAACTTGTATTGGTGGCAACAATTGAGATTTGTGAACAATACGAAGTCATTAATCCCAACGGGGTCCCCTTCAAGCCCTCACAGTCCGATGAAGTGGATGGTCTTGCCGTCCACAATTTCGTCGCGGGTGTAGATTTTTTCGTCCCAGGACTTCGACGCATCGTCGTCGAAAATCGCCATCCAGCCTTCTGGAAGCTTGAGGTGGTCGAGATAGCCGACAAGCTGCGCAGGCGATTCGGTCGGCGAGAAGCTGCGCTTCATCTTGAGCTCAACGGCGTAGCGGAACTTGCCGAACTCCACGCAGAGGTCGAGGCGCTTCGAGCCGAGCGCCATCTCGCGGGCGATGCGCCCTCCCCCGTTCACGACGCGCTGGAGGTAGCCCATCAGCACGAGGTGCGGCGTCGCCTCGTTGTAGCCGTACACCTCGTGGTCAGCCCCGCTGTTCTCGCGCCAGAACCGCTGGAACTCCGCCATCAGCGCGGGCATGTCGAGCGAGCCGTCTGGCCTGAGCCAGAACGGCGTGCCGTAACGCATCTTGAAGTTCTCCTGCTCGTCGAACGTGAGATAGCGCAGCATGATCTCCGCGTACATCGGGCATCCGGGAACAAGCGCCCCGTTGTCCTCGCGCAGAATACCTAGGTCAAGGACGTAGCGGTAATCGTCATTATTGCGCGGTGCACCACGCTCCTTGCCGAGGATGACAGGCTCCACGACGCGCCGCACGCGCGGTTCCTTCAACCGCTCCATGAGGCTGTCCACATGCGTACCCCGCGCGCGGATGATCTTTTCCTTCGCAGTAACGATGTCGTCAGCGGTAATCGGCTCGTCGTAGCGACAGTCATGGATCTTCATCACGCACTCGCGCGCAAGGGCGTTCACAAGCCATGGCTGGCCGCGGGTCAGCTGCCAGGCACGCGCAACGGCATCTGGTTCGAATACCTGCCCGGTCGCCTCCGTGTGCTGGGAATAGAGACGGATGACGTCGTTTTCAGTGAAGTTGCCAAGCGTCAGGTCTTCGGTGATGATGTTGAACGGGCTCGCGTCGCCGAGCGTCTGCCCGTCGGGGCGGATGCGCGCCTTGTAGTCGCGGATGTCGCGCATCCCCACAAGCGCAATAGATGCAGGGAACGGCGATGACCTCCGCGTCACATAGCCGTCGCGCAGCTGGCGGAGGAACGTCACGAGCGTGTCGTCCGAAAGGCAGTCCACCTCGTCGAAGAACACGACAAGCGGCTTCTTTGAATGCTCGGACATCATGGAAAGCAGAGCTTTGACGTCCAGACCTGGCGGCGGCGGAAGAAGCGCGGGTATTGGCGAATCTGGATCGCGGACGAGATCCTTGAAAATTGGATGACGAAGGACGGCATTGCGCATCGACTCAACGATCTTCGGGATTCCGTCTCTCGGGTCCGTGAACCGCTGGACGGTCTCGACGGTGAAGTAGAGGGCATTCATCGCGCCCTTCTTGTTGATTTCCTCCACGAGCGCCATGAGCGCCGTCGTCTTGCCGGACTGCCGGGCGGCGTGCAGCACGAAGTAGCTGCGCTGCTCGACGATGCGCATGATGCCCGGCAGCCTTTCAAGCGCCGGCAGCATGTAGTGCTCGTCCGGGAAGCACGGCCCCGCGATGTTGAAACATTTCTTCATGGCGCATATTATACACTATCTGCCGCCTCCGCCGCAAGGTGGGCGCGCAGAAAGAGCAGAATAGGGGACAAGCGGCATCCGCCATCTCACTGAACCCGGCGTGGAATCGAAATGTTGCCAATGTTGCCAGTGTTGCCATTATCCAGTTCCAATGACCAATTGGACATTGGCAACATTGGGTATTGGCAACACTTTCACATTGGCAACATTTACCCGGCTCGGCGAGACGCCTCGCCCCACCCTGCGGTCGCGACGGGGTTTGCCCCTCCCAACGCATCCAATTCCAACGGGGACTCCATGCCTTTAAACAAATACGAAGTGGTGTCACGAACCACGAGCCACGAACCACGAGCCACGAACCACGAACCACGAGCCACGAACCACGAGCCCCAAACCACGAGCCACGAACCACGAGCCACGAACCACGCCCCCTACCACACCACCTCGCGGGCGAGTTCGGCTAGGCCGGGGATGGCATGGTCGAAGAAACGGCGCCAGCCGGCGCACAGGCGGGATGGTCCGCCCGGCGCACGGTTGCGCACGCAGTCGCCCTGGCAGATGGATCGGTAGGAGCAGTTGAGGCACTGTGGCGGGAGATCGGCCTTGCGGCGGCCAAATGCGGCGTAGAGAGGGCTTGCGGCAAGCGAAGTCCATGAATCATGCATGACATCGCCAAGACGCCATTCGGGGGAGACGTGGAAGTCGCATGGATAGACCGAGCCGTCGTTTTCGACGACGAAGTAGTTGCGGCAGTCGCTGGCGAACGGACAGGCATCCGGCGGGCCACCGAGAAGCCGTAGCACGATCGTGTCGAAGAGGCGCACGCTCACGCGGCGCTCGTCACCGCAGGCGCGCCACTCGTCGTATAGGCGGCAGAGGAACTCGCCCCAGGCAGAGGCGGAGACCGCGTAGGGCTCCGGCGATGTGCATTCTATGAACTGGAGGAAGCGGGCGCCGATCTCGTTGCGAAGGTGGCGATAGACCATCTCGGGGGAACTGGCGTTGGAGGGGGTGACGAGGGTGAGGGTGTTGAACTCTACGCCGGCTGAACGGAGAGCCGAGAGACCGGCCAGGACATCGGCATGGGAGGGAGAGGACGACGGGGTGTGGCGGTGGAGGTCGTGCAGGGAGGCGGGGCCGTCAACGCTCACGCCGACGAGCCATCCCTCCGCGGCGAAGAAACGGGCGAGGGATGGTGTGACGAGGGTGCCGTTCGTCTGGACGGAGAACGAAACGCGCCGCCCGGCGTGCGCGGCGATCGCAGCCGCCTCGCGGAAGAAGTCCTCGCCCGCCAGCAGCGGCTCGCCTCCCTGAAAGGCGACGGCTGGTGAGGCCAAGGGCGAGGCCAAATACGTGGCGAGCATTCGCTCGAGCACGGCGCGCGTCATGCGCGCGGGCGCTGGGGCGCGCGCTCCGTTGGCCGGGCAGTAGAAGCAGTAGTCGCAGGCAAGATTGCATGCCGAGCCCACAGGTTTTACTAGCAGCGAAAAATCCATGCCACAAGTATATCACAAATCCCCTTGCATCGCGCGCGCGAATAGTCTATAATATGAAACATGTTTTCCAAATTCAAAGGTCTCTTTTCGAGCTTCTTCTCAACCGACATCGGCATAGACCTCGGCACAGCCAACTGCCTTGTTTACCTCAAGGACCATGGAATTGTGCTGAGGGAGCCTAGCGTTGTCGCCATAAAGGAGGACACCAAGCGCGTTCTGGCCGTCGGAATTGAGGCTCAGAAGATGCTTGGCCGCACTCCCGGGAACATTATGGCCATTCGTCCGATGAAGTCCGGCGTGATTGCGGACTTTGACGTGACTGAGGCCATGCTCAGCTATTTCATAAACAAAGTGTGCCCCAAGCACGTTTGGAGGAACTACGCGAAGCCGCGCGTGGTGATTGCCGTTCCAGGCGACATCACGGAGGTGGAGAAGCGCGCCGTTGAAGACGCCGCCAAGGCGTCCGGGGCGGGAGAGGTTGTTCTGGTCGAGGAGCCGATGGCGGCGGCGATCGGAGTGGGACTGCCGGTGTCAGAGCCGGCGGGCAGCATGATAGTGGACATCGGCGGCGGCACCTGCGAGGTGGCAATCATCTCGCTTGCCGGCATAGTGCATTCGCGCAGCGTGCGTTCGGCGGGCGACGCCATGGACGCGTGTATCGTGAGCCACATGCGGCGCGTGTACAATCTTCTGATTGGCGAGCGCACGGCCGAGGAAATCAAGATGACGATCGGTTCGGCGTTTCCGACAGGTCAGGAGATGACCATGGAAGTGCGCGGCCGTGACATAGTGGCGGGGCTTCCGAAGACGATGACGATCTCGTCTGAGGAGATCAGAGACTCGCTCACAGAACCTGTTTCAAACATCGTCGAGGCTGTTCGCTCGACGCTGGGCAACTGCGAACCGGAACTGGCGGCGGATCTTGTGGACCGCGGCATCGTGCTCTCCGGCGGCAGTTCGCTTCTGCGCGGCCTCGACAAGCTGATCGCCCAGGAGACGGGCCTGCCCGTCACGCTTGCGGACGATCCTCTCTCGGCTGTGGCCGAGGGAACCGGACAGGTCATGAGCCAGCTCGACATTCTCCTCAAGAACAAGAGAGACTGACGCGTTGAGGAAGTCCTTCCGCAAGGGAAGGACGATTGAAAGGCAACACAGGAACAGTCGCCGCGCTAGTCGCGCTCGCAGCTCTCGGGCTTTGGCTCGCGTGTGGGCGTAGTCTTGCCAAGGAGGCGGTGTATCCCGTGGAGAACGCCCGCGCCTGGACGGCGCGTGGCCCCGTGGCCTGGCTCAAGGCGGTGTTCCGCCCGGCGCGAACAGCCTCCGAGAACCAGCGGCTCAGAACCGAGACAGCCTCCCTGCGAATGCTCGAGACGGAAAGGAACGCCCTCGCCGAGGAGAACCAGCGGCTCAGAAAGCTGCTGGCATATTCCGCGGCCGCCACGAACCGCTGGATATGCGCGCCGGTGCTGAGCCGCGACGGAGCAGGCGGCGTGCGCGGGCTCATTCGCGTGGGGCGTGGTTCGGCAGACGGCGTCAAGACAAACGCCACCGTTGCCGTGCCGAGCGGGCTAGTGGGGCGCGTCGAGCAGGTGTCGCGCAGCACAGCCGACGTGCGACTTCTCACAGATCCTTCCGTAAAGGTCGCCTGCGAAATCCAGACAGGCGACCCCTCGCTGGGCGCAGTGCACGGCATACTCGAGGGCGGCGGCACGCACATCGCCCACGCCCGCACCGGACTTTCCATTCTGTATCTTGTAAACCCTCTTCGCATGCGACACATGAAAAGGCGGCCCGCACTGCCGCCAAATGCGAAAATCATCACTAGCGGCCTGGGAGGCGTATTTCCCCGCGGGCTGACGGTCGGCTACCTGGTCGAAGGGTGTGAAGAGGACGAAACGCAGCTTGAGAGGGAGGGAGCCGTCATGCCGGCCGTCGACTTCCCATCCCTCGAGGACGTGTTCATCCGCCGTGAAGACTAGAGCAGTACAGTTCCTCTTCTTCTTCGTCTGCACGGTCTTCGCGGCCGCGCTGCAGGACATGTGGCCCGTCTTCGGCGGGGCGAAGCCCCCCTTCCTCCTTGCGCTCGTCCTCCACTGGACCATTGCCGACCGACCTACCAACGACTCCGAACGCCACCCATCGCGGAAGCGTCCGTTCTACGCCGCCCGCTGGATTCCCGTGGCCGTCTTCGCGGGCGCGCTCGAGGACGCGCTGAGTGGCTTCCCGATAGGCTGCGCCACCGGCTTCTTCCTTCTCGCCGGCGTCTCCATGCGCTTCATGCGCTCAACCGCCGCCACCCTCTCCCCCGCGGCCTTCGGACTTCTGGCGGTGACGCTTGCCGCCCCCCTTCACGAGCTGTGGCTCGCCGTGTGGGGCGTCGCGGGCGACGATCCTGCGCCGATAATACGCTTCTTCGCGAGCGCCATCCCCGCCGCCCCTGTGGGCGCAGTCACTTTCTTTCTCATGCCGCGCCTTGAGAAGAACGTGGGATTCGAAGGCCCCGAGGCGATCGGAGGGGACGCATGAATCCGTCCCGCTGGTTCATAGCCGCGCTCGGCGCGGTGTTCGTGTTCGGCGAACTCGTGCTGGGCATTTCCCTATTCCGCCTGCAGGTTCTCAACGTTGCGGAGTCGCGCGAAAGCCAGGCCATCCAGACCATCCGCCGCGTGCGCGTTCCCGGCAGGCGCGGCCGCATCCTCGACCGCAACGGCCGTGTGCTCGCCGAGTGCCGTCCAAGCCGCTGCATCCAGTGCAATCTCGAGGAGTTCCAGCGCCGCGGCGCATCGTCAAACACCGTCGCCGCAGTTGACGCGGCAATTGACGCGCTCTCCCGCGCTCTTGCGATTCCCCGCCAGATATCCGCGCGCGAGATCGCGCGCCACCTGCACACTGCAAGCGCGATACCCCTTGTGGCGTGGCAGGACCTCGACGAGGCCACCTTCGCGCGCTTCTGCGAGCGCTCCCACGAGTTCCCGGGCTTCGCCGACCATGTCTCCGCCGAACGCACCTACCCCTTCGGGTCCCTCGCCGCGCACGTATTGGGCTACACGGGCCGCAGCGATCCAGAGGGATTTGAGAACGATCCAGTGTACTTCAGCGAGAAGGAGATGAAGGGACGCGACGGGGTGGAGAGCTACTACAACCGGTTCCTTTCGGGCGTGACGGGAGAGAAGCGCGTGACTGTGGACGCACGCGGATTCCGTCCAACCCGCGCCCACAAGAGCATCATGGACGAGGCGGAAGACGGCGACGTGGCGCCGGCCAACGGGCTCGACCTTGCCCTCACGCTCGACATAAGGATACAGGCGTCGCTCGAACGCGAGCTCGAAGGCGTCACCGGCGCGGGCGTGGTGCTGGATCCGCGCGACGGCGCCGTACTGGCCCTCGCAAGCGCCCCCACCTTCAACCCCAACGAGTGCGTGCCCACCCTCACGCACGCAATGTACGCCACCCTCACGAACGCCCCGGCCAAGCGCGGGCAGAACCGCGCCATCTCCGAAGGCTACGCCCCAGGCTCCACATTCAAGCCCATCACCGCCCTCGCCGGCCTCGCCACCGCGTGGATGCCCGAGGACGAATACAACTGCCAGGGAGTGTACCGCCTCGGCGACCTGCGCCTCCATTGCTGGGACCGCTACGGACACGGCTCCGTAAACCTGAGCGAGGCCATCGAGCAGAGTTGCAACACGTTCTTCTGCAACCTCGGCACGGCTGTCGGCTCCAACGCCGTCATCACCGCCGCGCGGGCCTTCGGCCTGGGCTCGCGCACCGGAATCGACATCGGCGGGGAATACTCCGGCGTGGTGCCCGACGATGAATGGAAATACCGCTGGTACAACGAGCACTGGTATCCAGGCGACACGTGCCAGATGTGCATCGGCCAGGGCATGCTGCTCGTGACGCCGCTCCAGATGGCAGTGGTGGCCGCCACGCTCGCGAACGGCGGACGGGTGTACCGACCATATCTATACGCGCGCAAGGAGGGCGCTCACATCGCCTCGGCCGTGCGGCGCATTCCCTACGAGGATGACGCGATAGACCTTGTGAGAAAGAGCATGAAGGCCGTTGTGGAAACAGGCACGGGACGCGCCATCCTCGTGCGCACCGAGCAGGCGCAGAAGCCCGGCGAACGGCGCCGCCGCTTCAGGCTGAAGGTGGACTGCGCTGGCAAGACGGGCACGGCCGAGATCGGACGCGGCGAGACGAAGCGGAAGAACACGTGGATAATCGCCTTCGCCCCATACGAGAATCCGACGGTGGCGATCGCAATGCTCGTGGAGCGAGGAGAATCAGGCGGCAAGACTGTTGCGCCGCGCGTCCACAACGTGCTCGCGGGGATATTCGGCGAGGAGGAGGTGACGGGCGGCCGCCCGTCAGTCCACTACTACGAGGGGAGGGACTAGCAGATGATCGCGGCGTTCCTTTCCAAGCTCAAACGCACCGACTGGGTGCTGACAGCATGCATGACCTGTCTAATAGCAATGGGCACGGCGTTCATCTGGAGCGCCTGCAGCACGCGCCAGATAGCCGTCATCCAGAACATCTGGCGCGTCCACGCCGGCACTGCCGCATTCGGTCTCGCAATCTACTTCACGCTCGCCGCGATCGACTATCGCAGGCTTTTCGCCTTCGTGGCCATACCCGCCTACGCCGGCGCGCTCGTGCTGCTTGTGGCGGTGCTGGTCGTGGGCGCGGAGATCTACGGCGGCAGAAGGTGGCTGTGGTTCTTCCAGCCAAGCGAAGTGGCGAAGCTCGCGGTGATCATCTTCATAGCGTATCTGCTGGGGCGCGAGGGGCGCAGGTCCTTCAAGTGGTTCGTCGCAGCGGGTGCCGCGTTCGCCGTTCCCGCCCTTCTCATACTCAAGGAGCCGGACCTCGGCACGGCGCTCGTGCTGGCGCCGGCGGTGGTGGTGATGCTGCTCGTGGCGCGCGTGTGGACTAAAGGACTCGTTGCGTTGCTCATGGTGGCGCTGCTCGCCGCAGGCCTGGTGCTTGGCACCGTGTACGTTGCCGAGCGCCAGAACGACGAGGCGCGCAAAGCGCAGATGTACAGCCGCCTTCCCCTGAGGGAGCACCAGATCAAGCGATTGAAGGTGTTCCTGTTCCCGGAGAGGGACCTGAAGGGAACGGGATACAGCCAGCATCAGCTGCTCATCTCGATTGGCTCAGGATCCGTATGGGGCAAGGGGCTGAGAAAGGGCGAGTTCAAGGCGCTCGGGTATCTGCCGCAGTCAGTCTCGATGAACGACTTCATCTTCGCTGTGGTGGCGGAGGAGAGCGGGTTCATCGGCAACCTGCTGCTGCTCGCGCTTTATCTGGGCGTTCTGCTGCCATGCCTTCGGATCGCCTTCAAGGCAACCGACGAACGCGGCCAGCTTCTGGCAGCCGGCGTGGCCACGCTCATCTTCTGCCATGTGTACATCAACATCGCAATGTCCATCGGGCTCATGCCCATCACCGGCCTTCCGCTGCCCTTCATCAGCGCAGGCCGTACTTTTCTCATAGTACTGATGGCCTCGCTCGGCCTAGTGCAGAGCGTGGCCGTCCACAACGAAGAAATCGCCGAAACCTAGAACCTATCAAACCATTTAACTTTCAACTCTTCAAACTCTCAAACCTTCAAACTCTCAAACTTTCAAACAAACTTACAACCGAAAGGAACAGACATGTCAGTGATACAAACAGTGGTAAACACAGTCAGGAACTGGCTGAACCGAAACAAGATCAAGCGAGAGATACTCGTGAACGTCGAAAAGCTCGAGACGCGCGTGGCCGTGATGGAAAACGGACGTCTCGAGGAGTACATGGTGGAGCATCCCGAGGACGAGCGCCTCGTCGGATGCGTCTTCAAGGGGCGCATCCAGAACCTGCAGGACGACCTGCAGGCGGCGTTTGTAGACATCGGCCTCAAGAAGAACGCCTTCCTCCACTACTGGGACATGCAGCCCGACGTGGACGCCTTCCTCGACGAAATCGACGACGGCAGCGACGACGATGCGGACGACAAGTCCTCTGGCAAGAACGGCAAAAACGGCAAGAACGGCAAAGGCAAGAACAACGCCAAGCGCCGCGGCAAGCCCCCGCGCCTCACCACCGAGGAGATCCACGAACGCTTCAAGCCCGGCACCGAGATCATCGTGCAGGTGACGAAGGGCCCCATCTCCACCAAGGGCCCGCGCGTGACCACGAACCTCTCCATTCCGGGACGCTACCTCGTGATGATGCCCGGCACCAAGACTCGCGGCGTCAGCCGCAAGATCGGCGATGCGGAAGAGCGCAAGCGCCTCAAGAAGATTCTCGACCGACTTCTCCTGCCCGACGACGTGGGCCTCATCGTGCGCACAGCAGGCGTTGGCGCCAAGGGAACCTCCTTCGCGCGCGACATGCGCAACCTCCTGCAAAGCTGGCACGAGCTGCAGGGCAACGTGAAGAACCTGCGTACTCCCTGCTGCGTGTGGCAGGAGCCCGGCCTCGTGGAGCGCGTGGTGCGCGACTGGCTGACAGAGGACATCGACAGCGTTGTCGTGGACGACGAGAGCACCTTCGAGAAGCTGCGCGACGCCACGAGCCGCATCTCCCGCCGCGCACGCGGCAAGGTGCGCCGCTACGACGGCGCAGAGAACATATTCGAGCGCCTCGGCGTTGAAC
>CAMIVJ010000041.1 GCA_946401765.1 uncultured bacterium
TTTCCTGAACGGCGCGTATAACCTCTCCACCGCTGAAGACTGGGTGGCAAACACGTACAGCGACGACACGCGGTGGGGGATCTCGCAAGGTTCGTCGCTGACCGTGCCTTCGGCGAGCGACACGGTAGAGTTGGCGATTGGGCAGGCGGACAGCGTCGACGGCGGAGCCTTCACGGCTGGCGTGGTGCGCACATCGAGCCGCATTTGCTACTGCTGTAATGCGGGCGGCGAATATGTCGTCACGAATGAACTTGTCCTGACGATGCCGGGCGCAGACAGGCACTTGGCCTATCAATACAGCACCGGAGCCTTTAAGTTCGAGAAGGTCACGCTAGGCGACCAGGGGGCGTCCAAGTGGTTCTACTTTGCGAATCAGAGCCACAACGGCTATGCCAAGAACATCTGGATTGGGGCGGGTGGATTGAACCTCGCCGACGGCGCTTCGCCCGATACAGCCTATTCATGCGGGAGTGGGGCGAACGACGTCGTCTATGTGCGGCCCTGGCACTCCGACTACACCATCGGAACAAAATCGAACTCGACCGCTGACCTCGTAATCTACCGGGGAACGGTAGCGCACATCGGGACGGACGACGAAATCGGCGTCGCACGGACGGTGACATGCGACGGCCTGATTCACTACATGGGTGCGGTCATTGTCGAAGGTTCGGGAACGTTCGTCGTCAACAATCCCGGAAACGACCATTCGGGCACGTGGACAATCAATGACACCGCCACGGTTGCCGTGAAGCCGGGCAGCAAGACCGGCACGGGCGCGGTGACGGTCAACGCCGGCGCGACGTTCGCGGTCTCGGAGTCCGGCACGGTGGCGCATGGCGGTGCGCTGACGCTTGCGGCCGGAGCGGCGCTGGGCTTCAACTTCACGGACAAGGAAGCCGCGCCGGTTCTGGACTTGACGGACAAGACCGTGGCCGTGAATGGCGCGGTCAAGGTGAAGGTGTCTTCTGCTGGAGGCGTCAAGCCGATGGGCGGGAAGTACGTGCTTACGTCTGGCGGCAAGTTCGTGGACGCAAACGTTTCGGCTGCCGCCGATGTGCCGAAGTGGGTGAAGAGCGTCTCGGTCAACGACGACGGAGACATCGTCCTCGTCGTCAAGCCCAGCGGTGTATCCGTCTTCATCCGCTGATCCGCTGGGGCGGCGGACGAACAGCTCGCGGAGACGCATGGCGATCTCCCAACAGATTAATCCTGAATCAGCAAAGGAACCGACATGAAAACAAAGGCAACTAGCATGATGCGCAGGAACGACGGATGTTCGTCATTCCGTCAATCGGCACTCGTCATTGCCGCCGTTGCGCTAGGTGCGGCGACGGCCGTGCACGCGGCGGACTGCTACTGGGCGGGCGGCACGAGCTCTGCTTGGGAGACGGCCGGCAACTGGACGACCACGGCGAAGAAGCCGACAAATGACGGCGCGTACTTCCGGAAAGACAAGTTCGCCGACCGCTTCAAGAACGACAAGTATGTCGTTACATTCAGCGCCGCAGAAGCGAACACCTGGAGAACATATTTCAACAACTGCGGCACCGCCAACGAACCCATAATATTGCGCGCGAACAACGCCACAAGCGGCCTTACCGGCGGCGATGCCAAAGACAATTCAGCAAGCAACCAAGAGGGCATCTACATCGGCACGTCGTACACTGCCGGCACCAGCGGCAGTCACGATACGAAGGCCTCGGACGGCGACGCCTATGTGCGCTTCGAGAAGGGGACGTTCGCGACAGGCGCGAAATACAGCTACTGGTTCCTGGGCAACGGCTCGTATAGCGGACACATGACGGTTGCCGGAGCGACGATCAACAGTCCCAACGCCTTCTACCTGAACCGGGGTTCGCTTACGGTGGAGTCGGGAACCGTTAGCATGTCCGGCGACTTGAAGATGGGCACGAACGGCGATACGACGCTGACAGTAAACGGCGGAAAGCTGACCGTTGGCCTGTGGCCGCGGTTCGAGTCTTCCTCGTACGCGAAGACCATCAATCTCAGCGGCGGCACGATGGAGGCGTACATCATCCGCAATGTCGGCGGGTCGGGCGCGATGACGATCTCATTCGACGGCGGCACGCTCTTTGCGACAGCTACCCACTCCACATATGGACTCATCGATTCCGGCATCACGGTGAAGGTTGGTTCGAGGGGCGGCACGATCAACGCCAACGGGAAGGACGTGAAGATCAATTCGGCCATGAACGAGGATCCTTTTTCCTTGGGCGGCGGGATGAAGTTCTGCGGCGGCGGCTCTGTGACGCTCAACGGCGCGGTGGGCTGGACAGGCGGCACCACGATCGAGGCGGGCACCACGGTGAAGATCGACTCGATGGAGAAGAAGAACGCGATTCTCGGGCATGGCCTAAACACCTTGAAGGTGATTCCCGCGAGCGGCACGCACACGCTCGTGACGATAACGGGCGACGGTTTCTTCTCGGAAGGCGACGAGCTCAAGGCGTCCATCGCCCCGGGCGCGGCTGGTTCCGCCGTGTTCAGCCTGTCGAACGACAGGAAGTCGCTGATGGTGTTCTTCACGTACGCGGGCGAGGCAGTGAACGCGTCCACGCCCACTCTCGTCTTCCCGGGCGCGAAGCTCGCCGACCTCGCCACCCACACGCTCTGCGCCAGGATGGGCGGCGCCAACTTCGACGCGGGCGGCATGGAGGCCACGTTCTTCGACAGGCAGGAGACGGTGGAGGACGATGTCCTCACGAAGGTGACGTACCAGCTTCAGGCTCTTGACGACAACGCGAGCGGCGGGCACTACACGAAGGCCGCGAAGGTGGAGTTCACCGAAGACGAGTACGGCGTCTATGCGAAGCTGGTCGACGGCAACTACACAAACTATGACGGCCAGCCCCAGTTCGGCACGGATCCGCTTGGTACGAATCCTGGAACGTACAGCTACATCCCCTACGGCTTCAGGCTCGTCGCGCCCGTGACGAACTCCATCAACATCAACATCGACCCCACAGGGCGCTCAGGCGCGGAGAACACTCTAGACACGACCTCTGCCGGGCGCTATGGCGCGGGCGAATACGCAGTGCCATACTCGGCCTGGACGAACTTCGCCATGCCGAACACCCAGGACGACGTCACCGCCGCCATCGGCGGCGTCACGATGACCGTGAGCGGGCAGAAGGGCAACTACTACTGCAGCCACATGAACGCTTCCACTGATGTCCGCCACGGATACATCGACGACAGCGGCGACAAGGCGACCCCCACGATCACCGTGGCTGACATTCCGTACGAGTTCTACCGCGTGGTGGTCTACATGTCCAGCGACACCGCAAACTGCCAGTTTGGCCATCTCACTATCAACGGGAGAAACTACACGGCCTCCGGCGACGCGCTGACGTGCGACACCGTGACGGCCGTTGAGGGCGCAGCGGTCTGGGGCCGGGCCAACGCGGGAGCCGGCACCTATCTCTTTGGCCTCAAGAGCGGATTGAACTACCTCGCCTCGCCGGTCACTTCCGGATCGACGGCGACGATCGTGGGCCATCGTCAGAGCGGTACCGTGCGCACGGGCATTGCGGCCATCCAGATCGTCGAACACGCTTCCGAGACGTACACCGCCACAATTGCCGACGGCGGAATGAAGACGCTGTCAGCGCTTTCCTGGGACAGACCGCTTCCCGCGACGCTCTCCACGGGAGACAGGCTCGTCGTCAACGTGGAGGAGGATGCGACGCTGAACATCAACCTGCCGGTCGAGGTGTTCGAGATCGCGTTCAACGTGGCGGAAGGAAAGACGCTCGCGCTTGCCGGCGGCAATATCGATGCGGCATGGATAACGGCTACGGGCGCGGGCGAGATTGCGGTGGCCGGCAGTGCCTCGCAGCTCGCTGGGACCTTGAAGGGGGACGGGACGGTTGTGTATGACGGGGTTAGACCGTCCAGCGCCAAGTTCACCGATCTGGCGTGGACGGGAACGGTGTGGGTGAAGAACATCTCGACCGTGAGCGAGGCAAGAAGGGACTGGACGCTGCAGAACTACGGCAACGTCGGCTCCACGCTCCGCCTCACCAACGTCAACATGTACTTCGCGAACAACGCCACCACGTCCTTCCCGGGCACGATCGATCTCAGCGGCGCAGGCATGAACATCTGCGACGGCTACAGCGGCACGGTCGCCACGATCGCCAGGCTCACCGGAAACGGCACTCTTTCCACGAGCGGCGGTTCGGTGAACGGCAACGCCCTCGTGATCGGCGACATCTCGGGATTCACGGGAGCGATGACGCTCACGAAGTACAAGGTGACGGTGGGTGCGTCGTTTGGCACGTCCGCAGATGGCGTTCTTCAGATCGACGCAGGCTACGCGGCGACGGTCGCGGCTGGCAAGACGTGGACTGCGCCAGGCGGCATGGTTGTGAATGGGACGCTGACGATTGGCGATGATGCGACGGCCCCAAGGCTCACAGGCGGCACCGGTACGATTGCGGCGGCGTCCGGCACTGGGAGGCTGAACGGATATGGCGACGCTGCGGCCACGCTCGTGACAGCGGCGGATTCAACGCTCGCGATAGTGGACTCCACGCGTACATCCATCACGATCGGCGGGCTAGACAACCAGGGCGTTCTCGACCTCACTGCGACGTCGCTTTCCGAGGCGACATTGCTTCTCGCCGCAGACGCGACGACCGTTGCCACCGGCACGATTCTATATCCGGATACGTTCAAGAAATTCGTCGTGAAGCCGATAGACCAGTCCCTCCGCTCGCTCACGGGATTCGACGCTCCCGAGGCGCTGCCCGCCGGAGTTGCGTACTACGTGATCATCGCGGAGACGCGCGAGGAGTTCGGCAAGGGCCACCTGGAGGTGACTGACGTGCCGGCCGGAGTCAACGTGCGCGTGACGCGCCCGAACGGCACGACAGCGGATCTGGCGCCGGTTGACGGCACGGCGACGCTGACGGAGGCCCCGCAGATCGCGCAAGAGGCGACGGCGTTCGACTTCACATACACAAACGTCGTGGAATGCGCGTACTATGCGCCGGGGCTCAACATCGGCACTAGTGCGGACACCAAGCCGGTCACGTTCAACAACGAGCTTGCGGACGACACTACGGGCGCGTACATCAAGCACCATCCGTGGGTGACGGGCGCCGGCAATCTGGTGCACAGCCTGGAGAACTTCACGATCGTCCTCGTTGGAACGATGTCGCCGTCGCACAACACCCAGTTCTTCCACATGGGCACGACGACCGAAAGCAACACGGGTCTTCTGATAACGACGACGGAGAACGACGACGAGGTGCTCATCGCGAAGAACACCGGCGCGACGGTCGATGCGGCGAACGGCGTGAAGGCGTCCGTGCCGAATGCGGCGTCGGCTCGCCATGCGTATGTGATCTACAAGAGGGGAACTGTGTTCGAGGTGTGGGTGGATGGCGTGAAACGCGGCCAGTTCAACGCGGGCGAGGGATTCGCCCTGGCCGCAGGCGGAATGCAGGTGGGCTCGGACCACGGCGGCTACATCAGGAACGCTGGCGTGTACAAGGGCGTTCCGGTTGACGACGGCGAGACGGGCGTTGTGAACGTGCTCAGGATGTACGACTATGCCATCAGCGAGGCTCAGGCGGAGGCTGTGTTCAACGCCTATCCATACGTTTCCGAAGGAGGCCTCTACACGCGTACGGTCGCGGCGAACGGCGCATTCGCCGAGGCGGACGCCTGGGAGAAGGAGGGCGCGAGCGGAATGTTCTCCGTCCCGGAGGGCGTAACGATCGACAATGTCCTGTACAATCCGTCGGCCACGCTCACGGTCGAGGCGCCGGCCTCGCTTGCGGTCAACGCGACTGTTGCGATCGAGACGTTCACTGTGGGCGGCTCGGCGCCGGTGAAGTTCACATCGGACGGAACTCACACGGTCACGGTGGGCGGCGCTGCGATCATCAACTCGCCCGTCACGAACGAGTACGGCGCCGTGTATCTAGCGGGCGCGCCGGTGCAGCTCGGCTCCTCCGGCTCGCTGACGTTCGACATGTCGGGCTATGACATCTCTGGCATCTACGAGCCCACGCGCGTGCAGCTCACTGGCCTTACCGACCAGGAGGACGAGAAATTCTCGATCATCCCGCCGCCGGACGATCCCGACAGGACCACCGCGATTGTGTACAACCCTGTCGGCTCCTGCTACGACTTCGTGGTCACGCCCACCCACAACTACATCTTTGTCAAGAACCTGTTCTCGACATCGATCGAGGGGACTGACGACAACATCGCAGTCGGCGCGGGCGGCATCGACGTCGAGGCGCTCTCGATCGAGGCGAACGGGACATTCGTCTATGACCCGATCAAGACGCCGATCTACGTCTGGGGCACGGAAGAGGGCAGCCTGGTGATCGGCGAGGGCGCGAAGTTCGTGCTCACGCCCAACTACGCGAACATGACGCTCGGCCGCATTGTGCTGCTCACGTACTTCGACGGCTCGTCGCTGCCCGAGAACCTCAACGACCTTCTTGATCCCTCTAGCATCACCTCCGGGGCCACATGGAACATCACGAGCGAGGAAGCGCCCAATCCCGACGATGGCCGCAGGCAGCTCGTGCTGACGGTGGGCGACTACGAGAACGAGGCGAAGGAGATACGCATCACGTGCATCGGCGACTCGATCACTCAGGGAACTGGCGGGAACATCGACGGCGTGAGCGTGAACTACACTGTGCAGTACCGCACGTCCATCGCCGCGCGCCTTGCGGCGAACGGCTACAGGCCGAAGATGCTCGGCATCTGGAAGTATGGCGACAGGAACGCCTCGCACGTCAACCAGCCCGAGGACTGGGTGTGGCACAGCGGCATCAGCGGCGACAGGATCGTGACGTCTGGAACGCGCGGAGGCGTGCGCGACAACCTGCACGTCTATCTCGACGTAGCGGGCAACGTAGATGTGATCACGCTTCTCATCGGCACGAACGACCTCGGCGGCGGCAGGACGGCGGAGGAGACATACGCGGACTACGTGAGCCTGGTCGCCGAGATCGCAAGGCTGCGCCCCGCGACGAAGATCATCGGCTCGACGCTCCTCGACCGCGGCGACGGCGAGGGAACGGCGAACCACGACGCGGTGGTGGCGTTCAACGCGCTTCTGATGGCAGGCTATCAGGCGAATGCGTTCCCGGCGAACTTCGGGCTGCTCGACCTCTTCGAGGCGGTGCCGCTCACCACGACGGCGACGGGCAACTTCTTCGACGACAAGCTGCATCCGAACTGGATAGGCGACTACGCGATAGCCGAGGGCTTCGCGGTGGCCATCATGTCCGAGCTGCCGCCCACGACCTACGCGGGACCAATCGAAAGCGAAGCCACGGACGAGCCGCAGCAGGCTCTCGGCGTGGCGGGCATCGCGGCGACTGCTGAGGGCGCGGGCCTTGCCGCGTACACCAACGGAATGGTGCACGTGTTCACGATCGACGCAGCCAGTTCCAACAACGTCTTTGCGGCGAGGTCTCCGTACACCGTTGTCACGCGCACGGGTCTTTCCAGACCCATCTCGAAGGCGGGCTACTTCATGGAGCTCGTGAGGAAGGGCACGAGCCACCACCGCTGGGTGTGGGTTGATTTCGACGCGTCCGGGAAGACGCTCGACGACGTCGACTTCCCGTGGTATGGCGCGAACATCGACTTCATCGCGGACAACATGCACGTCTTCTCGAATGACGGCAGCATACACAATGTCGCGCCGGACGTGAGCGGCGTTCGCGGCGCGATAGAGGGTACGCACTTCAACTACTCTGCCGGCGACGACAATGAAAGCGTGCCTGCGGACTTCAACGAGTACGGATGGAACGACACGCTCGGTTCGAGCAACGGCTATGGCGGATTCCAGGCGCACCGCATCTTCGACGCGAACGAGCACTGGAGCGGTGCGGAGGTTCTTTTCGCGTGGAACGCATGGGGAACCTCGAATACGACCGTGAACGACGAGGTCGGAATCGGCACGTTCTTCTACTCGGCGGCCCTGGGCGGCGGAAACAGCGCCGATTACACGTTCACGAAGGGTGCGACAAGCGGCGCGGCGCAGACGATCTCCGCGGCGGGCTATCAGGTTGTCCACCTCGAGATCTGGGCGACGCTTGATGGCGGGCCGCGCCACGGCGTGTGGTGCGGAATGGGCCCGAACTGCAACTTCGACGATCCTGAGAACTGGGAGGACGGACGCGTTCCCTCCGTGGGCGAGAGCCTCGACTTCAGCGCGGCGCCCGCGAACGTCACGATTGCGGTGACCGGTGATTATTCGCTCGGCGCGTTCGGCACGGCCACGATGGGTACGGAAGTCGTCACCTTCACTGGCAGCATCGAGTTCGAGGCGATCACCGACACGTCGAAGATCGCGGTGGGCGAGAACTCCGTCGTCACGCTGAACAGCGGCATCGAGTACTCCGGAAGCGAATACTACTACATCGTGGAGACTGTCGCCGCTGGCGGCAGGTTCGTGGTGAGGGGCGACATTGTGGCGAACGAGGAGATGACGGGATACGTGTTCCACAGCAGGGTCGCGGGAGAAGGCGCAGTGCAGGCGAGGGGCCTTGTGAACAACGCCACAGGCAACACCGACTTGTGGGCGTTCCGCCTCTGCGGAGGTGCAGCCGGAAAGGCCAACTGGATAATCGGCGACCACGGCATAGGCGGAAGCAGGAATTTCTGGATCAACGGGGGCAGGCATCCCGAGATACAGCCGCTTGATGCCGACTTCACCATCTCGACCAAGATCGGCTCGGGCGGCGATGCCATCACGTTCAACACGACGGGCGCGGACGGAAATCCGCACACGATAACGATCGGCGACGGAACGGCCGGACTCGTAGAGAGAACCGGCACGATGAACGTCATCGGCACGGGCAGACTGCTCGCCAACTTCGACGGTCCGACGCTGGCCACGAGCTGCTCCTATCCCGTCAACGTCTCCGCACCGGCTACGCTTGCCATCAATCCGGAGATGAACCTCTCGACAGGCGCGATCACCATCGCCTCCGGCGCGACGCTCGAAGTCGCGCAGTCCGGAACCGTGACGCCGGCCGGCGCGCTGTCGCTTGCGGACGGAGCGATTCTCGGCTTCAACTTCACCAGCAAGATTCCGCCTGTTCTTGACCTGACAGGCAAGGCCGTCACGCTCGGCTCGCAGAAGAGCGTAGTCGTGAAGGTTTCGTCCACGGGAGGCGTGAGGTCCTATGAAAACAAGTGCATGGTGACGGCCGGCGGCAACTTCGCGGGCGCGAACCCGGCGCTTGGCGCCGTGGCGGACTGGGTGAAGGGAACCGAGATCGAAGACGGCAACATCGTAATCAACCTTAAGCCTGCAGGCTCGATGCTGTTCTTCCGGTAGGCTACTTCACGGGTCTTGCGACTACCTTGATTTCGCAGGGGGCGAGCGTCATTTCAAAGCGACGCTCGCCCATCTCGTATGCAAACGTCTGTTTGCGGCGCGTGTGCATGTTGAGGAAGTAGATCTTGTTCTGATAGACGGCGTAGGCGATGCACTCTTGCGGCGCTTCACCCTCGCCAACGAGACGCACCGACTGCTTCACCTCGCGCGCGCGGAGCCGAACAAGTGCCTCATACGCCGCACGCCCCTCTTTCGTCGCCGAGGGGAACTTGCGACCTGTGAAGAGGTAGTACCGTCCTTTGCCGAAGTGTTTCACCGCGAACTCCGAATCCTTGCCCTCTGACGGCAGGAAGCCGAACGGCGCTAGCAGATCGCCGTCTGAGTAGTTGAGGAAGTCGCGGTCGAGGCGAGTCGTGAGTTCGGGGCGTGACATTACGAGCGTGCCGCCGGCAGTGACGTATCTCTCAAGCACGTCCTTTACGTGCGGCGTCATCGTGTTCCAGCCGCCGAACACGAGAAGATCGTAGCGCCTGAGGTCTGCAATCGCGGAGTCGTCGTCCACCTGCATCACGTCAACTTGTCCGTAGGGCGTCCCCGCGAGCCAGCTGTTGCCGAAAGGTTCGAGGAGGTCCTTCGGGCGCGGGAAGAAAATGTCCTCAAGAAGCGCCTGAGTCTTCTCCGGCGCACCGTATTTCCAGAGCGCCGCGTTAGTCGCCGCGTTGTCGTGCTGGCTCCATACGGTGAAGCCGCCGTTCTGCCCGAGGTAGGCGTCGAGGTTGCCGAGCGCCATCGCGATCTTCGTCTCGGGCGTTCCTCTGTCGCGGGGGTTGGCCTTCACCCAGTCGTAGAACTTCTTGGTGACGTCGCGGTAGTGCTGCGCGACGTAGCCGTCATATCCCTCCTTTGCGCGTTCTTTCTTGGGCTGGCCCGGCTCGTCCGCAGTGTACTCCCACGCCTGCTTGCCCTGCGCGCCCGATTCTAGAACGATGATCGAGGTGCCGAAGATGTATTCCTGCAGGAATCCGGCGAGGCACGAGGCGTATTTCTGTTCGGAGCGGTAGGGGATTATCGTCGTCTGCCATTCGTGGGCGTTCCATGCGCACCAGTATTCCGGGCCCCACTTGCGCGCCGCGCCGCGCGCCTCGGCGGAGGTGTGCGCCACGTTCTGCGCGCCGATGGCCCACTGCTCGTTGCAGATGAAGTCGATGCCGCCAGCGAGCTCGTAACACGAAAGCGCCGCGCCGCACGTCGAGAACATCCACGGGAAGTTCGCCATCCAGCCGAAGCCGGCGTTGCCGCAGTAGCGGTTGACGAACTTGTCCCTCGCTGACGCGAGGTCGAGATTCATCGGTATTCCGCACTCCTTGCGTCCCTGGTACATGAAGCTTGCGTACTCGCCGATGTTGTTGCCGAGATAGCGTCCATCGTATGCCTCCTTGAGCTTCGCCTGCATCGCAGCGTCGTCGCCCGAGTAGATGCTCATCGACCACATTCTGCGCGCCTTGATCGTCTTCGCCCATTCGTTGCGGATGTCGTCCGGCACTTTCTCCGGCAGCGTCTTAGCCGCCGTGTGCCAGCCGACGTAGAGGTTGCAGAGGTCGTCCTTGAGGATGTCGCGCACAAGGTTTGTCGCGGGGCCGTAGCCACACTGCCCCACGAGCACGAGCTCGTTCGGCGCGGGCTGCAGCACGACTTTCTCGGGACGCGCCACCGTTATCTTCTGCACATCCTTGGCGCCTTTCCTGCTCTTGATTTCAACGACGACGTCCCAGGGTCCTTCTCCCTTCGGAAAGCGGCGGCGGAACAGCGTGTCGGTTGGCGTTGCGGTTTCGGTTCTCACGGAGGACTCGACGTCAGGGTTCGGATACGTCACGCGCCATTCGGCAATCTCGTCCTTGAATGCGTCTGCATCTATCCACCAGCTGCGTCCGGTTCTGTCGTATTTCACCTTGAGCGCATAGCGCGGCGGGAGGGCCTTTGGCATCGGTGCATCACGCTTCGCCGCATGTTCTGCGTCGGCGGATAGACTCCCCATGTCGTTCGCCGACGCGGCGGCGAAAAGCGCGCATGCAGCCAAAAGCGCCGTCATGGCAACACCTCCTTCTGGTCATATTCCATCACCAGAATGCGCTGGTTGGACGAGCCGCGGAAGCGGAGCGTGATGTCCTTGAGCGATTCGACGAATGGGCCATCCACAAGCACGTCGATCATGGAGAGCAGTTCGTCCGTCACCTCTGTGCGCCAGCGGCTCTCCTGCTGAAGATCGTGTTCAAGCACGCAGCCTGTGTAGCACCAGATGTTCTTGGAGCTGCCAAAGCGCGCGCGCACGCGGTGCAGGAAGGGCGCGAGCGCTCGCTGGTTCTCGGGCTCCATGGGTTCGCCGCCGAGAAGCGTGAGGCCGGCGATCCAGGGGTGGTCGAGTTCTGCGATGATGAAGTCCTGCGTCTTCTCGGTGAACGGCTTGCCGGCGGCGAAGTCCCATGTGTCGGGGTTGAAGCATCCCTTGCAGTGGTGGGTGCAGCCCGAAACGAACAGCGACACGCGCACGCCCTCTCCGTTCGCGATGTCGCTGCCGATTATGCCTGAATAGTTCATCGTGGCCCTAGCAGCGTTCGCAGCCGCAGCCGCCCTCGTGCAGATGCTCGGAGACGTGGAGGACGCGCTCCTTGATCTCCTGCGTGCGGCCCTGGTTCCAGTACTGGGAGCCGATGTAGCCGCATGTGCGGCGGGCGACGTTCATCTTGTTCTGGTCGGTGTTGCCGCACTTGGGGCACTTCCAGATGAGCTTGCCGTTCTCGTCCTTCACCACCTGTATCTCGCCGTCGAAGCCGCACACCTGGCAGTAGTCGCTCTTGGTGTTGAGCTCGGCGTACATGATGTGGTCGTAGATGAACTGCATGATGGAGAGCACGGCGGGGATGTTGTGCTGCATGTCGGGCACTTCGACGTATGAGATGGCGCCGCCGGGGGAGAGCTTCTGGAACTTGGCCTCGAGGGCGAGCTTCGCGAAGGCGTCGATGGGCTCCGTCACGTGCACGTGGTAGGAGTTCGTGATGTAGTTCTTGTCCGTCACGCCCTTCACGATGCCGAAGCGCTCCTGGAGGCACTTGGCGAAGCGGTAGGTGGTGGATTCGAGCGGCGTGCCGTAGAGGGAGAAGTCGATGTCGGAGGCCTT
>CAMIVJ010000042.1 GCA_946401765.1 uncultured bacterium
CCCGAAACCTCGAAACTTCGAAACCCGCAACTCCTCAACCGTCGGAACTCAAGGACTTCGCCTTCATCGTGGACAAGCGTCCGGAAGGCGAGGCGGCGGAGATGATGCGCAATATGCTTCGCGCAATGGGGTGTTCGAACAGGGATTCGATGGTGAAGGAAGCTGCTGCTGCGGCGGCGGAGAGGCCTCATGCGCGCGTTTACATAGTTCTGGGCAGAGAGGCGTTTCAGGTGTTCGCGCCGGGTCAGCGCGCCGCGCTGGGAATGTGGACTAAGGTCGCGGACGTTCCGGCTGTGGTCACATATTCGCCCGCGAAGATACTTGCGTGCTTCGGCAACGAGGGCGAGGGCATCACCAAGGCCAAGCGCCAGATCTGGAATGATCTCAAGAGCGCGCTTGCCATACTCGGCCGCGCGCCAGTCACCGTCAAACGGTAGTTTGCCATGGACCTCTACTACTTCACGGTATTCGCCTGCTTCGCATTTGGCATGGGCGCCTGCATCGCGAGCTTCCTCAACGTGTGCATCTGGCGCATTCCTCGCGACGAGAGCGTGGTGAGCCCGCCCTCGCACTGCCCGCGCTGCAATGCGCCCATCCACTGGTATCAGAACATCCCCATCGTGAGCTGGTGCTGCCTGCGCGGAAGGTGCGCGAACTGCCACGAGCCGATATCGATCCGCTACACGATTGTCGAGCTGATGGGCGGCATTCTTTTCCTGATGGCGTACATGCAGTGGGGAATGCCGTTCTTTCTGCATTCGGAGCCTGCGCTGGGGCTTGTGGCGCGGCGCATGCTTTGGACGGTCCCTGCGTGCTGGATCGCCTTCGCGGGTCTCATGCTGGGCTCGTTCATCGACCTCGAGCACTTCTATCTGCCCGACCGCGTGACCATAGGCGGGATGATTCTTGGAGTGCCGCTGAGCTATTTCGTGCCGGAGCTGCAGGGCGAATTGAAGAGTCTGGACGCGCTTTACATGTCGCTTGCGGGAATGGTTGGAGGATTCCTGTTCCTGTGGCTGGTGGGATGGACGTTCTCGAAGATTCTCAAGAAGGACGCGCTTGGTTTCGGCGACGTGAAGCTGATGGGCGCGGTGGGGGCGTTCTTCGGCCCGTGGGCCGTGCTCTTCACGATAGTGGCGTCGTCCTTCATCGGGGCTGCGGTGGGCGTGGTGATGATTGCGAAGGGGAAGGCGAAGCTGGGCGGCTTCACCGCGGTGCCGTATGGTCCGTTCATCGCGATGGGGGCCGTGGCGTGGGCGTTCTGGGGGCCGAGGATTCTTGTGTGGTATCTCAGCCTTGGAATGGGCCAGAGCGGGATATAGGGAACGCGCTCGCTTTCACGCCTTCACTCTGGTGGGACAGGGGAGAATCGAACTCCCAACCTACGGTTTAGGAAACCGTCGCTCTGTCCAGTTGAGCTACTGTCCCGAAAGAAAGTGGCAATATGATATCAAATATCCGCTTCACATGCTAGGGAGTATTTGATAAAATTTATCCCATCAACTTATGCCACAGTCTATACACATAGCCTTGATATTCGCCGCGTGGAGCATCTGCGCAGCGGGGTTCGCGTACTACGCGGCCTCGATCGCACGAGAGATCACCTACGTGACGCTTGCGGACGGACGGCGCACCGAGCGGCGCCTGCCGCTCGTGATGCGCATGCTGCTGCCGTTCGTGGACAACCTGCGCGGCATCGTGCGATCGCAGTTCTTCGAGAAGGCGCGCAGCGAGGCTGACTGGATGATTGTGGCCTCTGGGCTCGAGGGGCTTCTCTCCGGCGAGGAGTTCATTGCGCTGAAGCTCCTAATGCCGATCGCCTGCGGCGGCGCGTGGATTCTCGCCGTGCTGGGCCTGGGCGCGGCGATGCCGGGCTCCTTCTTCGCCGAGAACTGGCTGCCTCTGTGCATGCTTGGCGTCTTCTGGAGCTACATCTACCCGATCTCGTGGCTGAGGCGCACGCTCAAGCGCCGCCACTTCTCGATCATGCGCGCTCTGCCGTTCGTCCTGGACCTGCTCACTCTCAGCGTTGAGGCGGGCATGGACTTCATGAGCGCGCTCCAGCGCAACTGCGAGCGCCGCAAGCTCGATCCGCTGAACGAGGAGCTCATCCGCATGACGAAGGAGATACAGGTGGGCACTCCGCGTCGCGTCGCGCTCAAGAACATGGCAGAGCGCGTGCGCCAGCCCGACCTCAAGAGCGTCGCCTACGCGCTGGTGCAGGCCGACGAGCTTGGCGTCTCGATCGGCTCCATCCTCCGCATTCAGAGCGAGCAGCTGCGCGGCAGGCGCTTCGACCGCGCCGAGAAGCTCGCCAACGAGGCTCCGGTCAAGATGCTGGGGCCGCTTCTTCTGTGCATTTTTCCTGCAGTGGGCGTGATTCTGCTTGGGCCGATACTCACGCAGCTTGCAAAGAGCGCCTTCTGACGGATGAAAGGGGAACTTGAGAATGAGCAAAAGCACACCATGCATTAAGGTGACGAAGGGCCCGCTTGCGGGGCAGCGCTTCGAGGTGCCGCCGGCCGGGCTAAGAATGGGAAGGTCTTCGTCCTGCGAAGTGACGGTGCAGGATCCCGCGCTTTCGCGGAACCACTGTCTATTCGAGATGCGCGACGGCTCGGTGTGGGTGACGGACCTTGCGAGCGCGAACGGCACCACGGTGAACGGCGCGCTGCTGGGGGCCGACTCTGTGGAGCTGAAGGCGGGCGACGTGGTGGAGGCCGGAGAGACGACGTTGACGGTGGCCGCGGCAGACGAAGGCGCCCCCGCCGCGGTGGTTCCTGCGGCGCAGGCCGCGCAGTCCCCCGCCGAGACGAAGGTCGACCTCGGCCTCGGGCGCAAGGATGAGTCAGGCCGCGCAGGCGGCAAGCCGGCGCCAATGCGCTTCGTGATCTGGGCTGTAGCGCTACTTGCCGTCGCGGGGGCCGCGGTGGTGATTCTTTCGGACGGCGCCCGCCCGAAGCCCGAGCCGGCCGCGCAGCCGCTTCAGACCAAGCCCCCTGCGCGCCTTCTCGCGCTCTCGTTCGAGAAGGTCGAGGCCGACAAGGAGAGCGTGTACCGCTACGCGCTCTCAATGGACCAGGCCGGAGTGATGACTGTTGAGATCGACGACGTGCCAAAGGAGAACCGCCACGTCCGCAAGACCTCACAGCTGCCGTCCAACGCGGTGGAGCGCCTCACCGCCATCCTCTCCGCGCCGGAGCTCTACAAGCTTTCGCCTGAGTACACTGGCGTGCCTCTCGTGGCCGGCACGCTCAAGAGCTTCTCGCTCAAGGTGGTTCGCGGCGACAAGGTGTTCTCCACCTCGATCGAGAATGCGCCCGAGCCGAACGAGTTCCGCGCCGTGCGCGAGCAGCTCGAGACGTTCTCGAAGAACGAGCTCGGCATCTGGGCCATACAGTTCTCCGCCGAGAAGCTCGTTGAGATGAGCGCCGAGCTGCGCCGCGAGGGCGACGCCAAGTGGGAGGAGCGCGACGTCCAGTACGGCAACATCGCCGCCGCGCTCGCCGCGTACAACGAGGCCGTGTTCTACCTCGACACCGTCAACCCCAAGCCCGAGACGTATGGAGCTCTGGTCAACCGCCAGAAGGAGGTTGAGGCCGAGCTCGACAAACGCTACCGCGACCAGCGCTTCCGCGCCGACCGCGCGATAAACCTCGCCGACTGGCGCACGGCCGAGCAGGAGCTGCGCGTGCTGTGCCAGATGGTGCCGGACGCCAAGGACCCCCGCCATTCTGAGGCGGCGAGCAAGCTTCTGGACGTAGAGAACCGCATGAAGAAAGGGCTCAAGTGATGAAGATCCACGTGTTTTCCGCCTGCTGCGCGCTTCTGTGCGCGCTCGCCGCCTCGGCAGTCGAGCAGGAGGTGCCCGCGCGCCTCGACGTCACCGCCCAGCCCGAGGGGGCGAAGGTGTTCGTGGACGGCAAGCTTCACGGCCCGGCGCCGTGCTCGGTGTTCGGCCTCGAGCCCGGAAGCCACCTGCTGCGCGTCGAGGCGCCGTCGTGCGTGACGCAGCACGCGTTCGTGCAGATCAAGCCCGGCGCGTTCGAGCAGAAGAACTTCCAGCTCGCAGAGGAGAAGGGCATCATCCTCGTGAAGACGGAGCCTGCGGGGGCGGACGTGAAGTGCAACGGCGTGTCGCTGGGCGTGACGCCGCTTCTCGTGACGTCGCTTGCGAGCGGACGCGCCCACTCGCTGGTCCTTTCGCTGAACGGCTACCAGACGAAGAAGATCGAGGTGCGCACTGACGGGAGGCGTCCGCTCGTGCGCGAGGAGGAGCTTTCGCTCGACTCCGGCGTGGTGGAATGCAGCACCGAGCCAGAGGGCGCAACCGTGATAGTCAACGGCGTTGAGCGCGGCGTGACGCCGATTAAGCTCACGAACGTGCCCAAGGGGCTTGCGACGATAGTGTTCCGCCTCGCGGGATACGAGGAGGAGACGCGCGAGCTGCGCATGCAGGCGGGGGCGAGCCAGACGCTCTCGCTGCGCCTGAAGGGGCGCGCGGCTCAGCTCAAGGTGGTCTCGACGCCCGAGGGGGCGCGCGTGTTCATCGACGACGACTTCAAGGGCAAGACGCCGCTGGACCTCTCCTCCGTGAAGCCGGGCGAGCACAGCCTGCGCGTGGAGCTGGAGGGGTATGCGCCCGCCACGCGCACGGTGGAGATCGCGAACGCGGGGGAGTCCACCGAGGAGTTCACGCTCGAGAGCACGCTCGGGCGCATCGAGATCATCACCACGCCACCCGGCGCGCGCGTGTTCATCGACGGCAAGTCCGCCGGCACCACGGCCGAGCAGGGCGATTCAGTAAAGTCGAAGCTGCTCGCGATCGAGAAGGTGGCGGTGGGCTCGCACACGGTGCTGGTGCACTGCGATGGATATGAGGACAAAGGCTACAAGATCAACGTCACATCGCGCGAGACCACCCAGCTCTACGCGCGCCTGAAGCGCATCTTCACGCCCGACACGGTGGTGGACACCACGCGCGGCATAGTGCGCGGCGTTCTGGTGGAGAAGGATCCTCTCGGAAACATCACTCTCGAGACGGCCCCTGGCGTGCAGCAGCGCATACTCGCCCCAGACGTGCGCAAGGTCTCCGCGATAGAGAAGTGACCGCATGCGTCGTTGCGTCTGAATCGCCATGGGAGGCAGAAGCCGTCTTGACGCTCTTCTCTTCGCACGGGGGCTTGTGCCTTCGCGCACCGCCGCGCAGGCGCTCGTTCTCGCTGGCAAGGTGCGGGTGGATGGACGCGTTGAGACGAAGTGCGGGCGCGCCGTCGCAGAGGATGCGGCCGTAGAGGTGGAGGCGCCGCAGCGGTTCGTCTCGCGCGGCGGCGAGAAGCTCGAGGGCGCGTTCGAGAAGTTTCCGGGCTGGACGGTGGAGGGGCTTGTGTGCCTCGACGTTGGCAGCTCCACAGGCGGCTTCACAGACTGCATGCTCCAGCACGGCGCCGCGCGCGTGATGGCCGTTGACGTAGGCACTAACCAGCTTGCGTACAAGCTAAGGTCCGATCCGCGCGTGTGGGTGCGCGAGAACTTCAACGCCCGCTACCTCACCGTTGCCGACATCCCGGAGCGTCCCGCGCGCGCCGTGACCGACGTGAGCTTCATATCGCTGCGCCTCATCCTGCCCCCGATGGCGGAGGTGCTTCTGCCGGGCGGCGAGATCGTCTCGCTCGTGAAGCCGCAGTTCGAGGCTGGACGCGGCGAGGCGCCCGGCGGGGTGGTGAAGGACCCCGCGGTGCGCGAAAGGGCTCTTAGCGGAATCCTCGACTTCGGCCGCGGCGAGCTTGGCCTCGAACTGCTCGGCGTCGAGGAGTCGCCCATACGCGGACGCGAGAAGGGCAACATCGAGTACCTCGCCTGGTGGCGCAAGCCCGAGGAGGCTCGGCCGTGAACGAAGGCTCGTTCTTCCAGGACCTAGCCGTGTTGATGGCGGCGGTCGGACTCGTCTCGGCGCTATTCGCCCGTCTCAAGTGGCCGAAGGTGATCGGCTACCTTCTCGCGGGCGTGCTGATGGGCGAGCACACGTGGGGAGGATCGTTCCTCGTGGATCCGAAGAGCATCAACGCCATCGGCCAGCTCGGGATAGTGTTTCTCATGTTCTCGCTCGGCCTTGAATTCAGCGCCGACGACATGAAGAAGACGCGCCACGTCACGGTGCCGACTGCTCTCTTCGATACCGTGATGATGATATGGCTGGGATACACGGTGGGGCAGAGGGTGCTGGGATGGAACAGCGTGCAGTCGCTCTTCCTCGGGGCGGCGGTGTGCGACTCCGCGACGACTCTCCTCGCGAAGACGATCGAGGAGATGAAGTGGCGCGCGCGTCCGTTCGTGCGCTTCATCTTCGGCACCACGATATTCGAGGACATCCTCTGCGTGGGCGTGATCGCGCTCGTGACGGGCGTGGCGCGGGGGAAGGGGATGAGCGCGGGCGCGGTGGGGCTGTCGCTCGGCGGGCTGCTCGTCTTTTTCGTCGGCGTCGTCGTGTTCGGGCTTCTCTTGGTGCCGCGCATACTCGACCGCGTGGGGCGGATGAAGGACGACGAGGCGCTTCTCCTCGCGCTCCTCGGCTGCTGTTTCTTCGTGAGCTACGTCGCATACCGTCTCGACTACTCGCTTGCGATGGGTGCCTTCCTCATGGGCGTTCTCGGCGCCTCGAGCGACGTGCGCCAGCGCCTCAACGAACTCGCCGCTCCGCTCCGGAACATGTTCGCGGCCGTGTTCTTCGTGACGATCGGACTTCTCGTGGATCCAATGGCCTGCCTGCGCAATCTGCCGGCGATACTGGGCATCACGCTGCTTGTTCTGCTCGGCAAGGGGTTCAACTGCTTCTTCATGTCGCTCGCAACGGGGCAGAAGGTGAAGGACGCTGTGCAGACGGGGTTCGGTCTCGCGCAGATAGGCGAGTTCGCGTTCATGGTGGCGCTGATGTACATGACGCAGACTGGCGACTCCGCAAGCCCGATGTACCAGATCGTCGTCGGCGCGTCGCTCATCACAACGGTCCTCAATCCCGTGATGCTGCGCATCTCGGATCCCGTCGGCGACTGGTGCGAGGCGCACATGCCGGAGCGCATGCGCGGGTGGCTTGCGGCGTACGGCGACTGGCTGCAGCGCTTCCGTTCGGCGCGCGTTCCCACATCCCTCCAGAAGCATCTGCGAAGCCGCGTGGTGTGGCTTGCGGTGCTGGCGGCCCTGAACCTCTGCGTGGCAATCGCGGCTGCGATGCTCTCGCGGCTCGACTACACGCCGTTCTCGGTCTTCTTCGATGCGCACAAGACGTTCTTCTTCTGCCTCGCGGCGAACCTCTTCTGCGTGTCGCTCTTCGCGCCAGCGTTCGGCCTTGCGCGCGCTCTTGGGCGCGACATTTCGGCCGTGCTCACGGGCACTCGCCAGCCGCGCAAATGGAAGGCCGCTGTGCACGTGGTCGTGGAGTGGTTCACGCTCGCTCTTGTTATGACGCTCGCATTCGCGGAGCTCGTGATGCTCAACGTGAACCTCCAGCCGCCTGAGATCCCCGCGCGCATCGCAATATGGGTGCTTCTCGTCGGCGCGGGCGTGTTCGGCTGGAAACGCTTCCGCCAGGCGGGGCGTGCCGCCGGATACCGCTTCAACATGGCGCTGCGCGCGGAGAAGCGCAGGTCGCGCTTCGGGAAGGAGGCGTACCGCGACAAGGCGATCACGCTCACCGTGCCGAGCGACTACTTCGTGCACGTGATCGTGGGCGCGAACTCGCCCGCGGCGGGCGAGACGATCAAGTCGCTCGACATCCGCGCGAAGACGGGCGCGAGCGTGGTGGCTGTTGTGCGCGGCCAGGACCGCTTCCGCAATCCCGGCCCCACATGGCAGTTCGAGCCCGGCGACGAGGTGCACGTGATCGGCGACCCTCCGCAGATCGCCGCCTGCCGCGAGCTCTTCAAAAGTGACTCGTAGCTGAGGGGGCTCTGTGCCGGAAGTCTCGATTGTCCCGCTTGTCCCGTGCGTGAGTGCATGATCAAGTTCCTTTGACTGTGTTTCCGCTTGCCTGGGATAGCGATTTCCGCGGCTGTCGGCAACCTGTCGACAAGTCTGTAGACAAGCCGTTCACAACATTTGACAACCCGATCTCCGCCGCAGTCGCCCAAGTGTGATATACTTTCTGCCGTCAACAAAGGCGAATCAACTACAAGATAAATGGCAACAGAACTAAGAACACTTCCCCACAGCTCGGAGGCCGAGCGCGGCATAATCGGCTCCATCCTGCTTGACACCAACTTCGGCGACGACGCGCGCGTTCTGGACCTCTGCCAGACGCGCGGTCTCGTGGCGGAGTCGTTCTACGAGCCACGATACCGCATCCTCTACGACACTTTCCGCGAGATGAGCGCGGCCTCAGCCCCGATCGACGCCGTGACGCTAACCGACCGTCTGCGCGCCACCGGACGCCTCGACCAGGTGGGCGGCGTGGCCACGATCCAGGCGCTTGTGGACTCCACGCCCACCAGCGCGCACGCCGAATACTACATCGACATCGTCCGCCAGAAGCACCTTCTGCGCACGCTCATCCAGCGCGCCCGCGAAACCGAGGCCCGCTGCTTCGACGACGCGCAGAGCGCCAATGCCGACATCCTCCTCGGCGAGGTGGAGAAGAGCTTCCTCGAGATCGGCGGCGCCGCCGCGGAGCGGCTCGACTGGCGCACCGCCGTGGAGAACACCCTGCGCGCGATGGACCGCCTCTTCGACGAGGGCGGCGGCCACTTCGACGGACTCTCCACCGGCTTCAAGTATCTCGACGAGAAGCTCATGGGCCTGAAGCCCGCGGACATGATCGTGATCGCGGCCCGCCCCTCCGTGGGCAAGACCTCGCTCGCCATGAACATAGCTGAATGCGTGGCCCTCGGCCAGGACATCAACGGCATGCCCACGAAGTGCGACGGCGGCAAGAAGCATCCAGTGCTGATGTTCTCGCTCGAAATGAGCACCGAGGCGCTTGCCAAGCGAATGCTCGCCGGGCGCGCGCAGGTGGATACGTGGCGCCTCCAGCGCGGATTGCTGCACAAGGACGAGCGCATCGACGCGAGCGCCCGGCTGATGTCCGCGGCAGGCGCTCTGCGCGAGGCCCCCATCTACATCGACGACACGAGCGCCATCGACGTGGCCGACATGCGCGCGCGCGCCCGCCGCATGAAGCGCATGCACAACATCGAGCTCATCGTGATCGACTACCTGCAGCTCGCCAACTGCCGCGAGTTTGCCAAGCAGGGCCGCCAGCTCGAGACAAGCCGCATCTCGGGCCAGATAAAGGCCATGGCAAAGGAGCTCAAGGTGCCCGTGATCGTCCTCTCCCAGCTCTCGCGCGCGAACGAGAAGGACGGCGACAAGGACGAGATCCCGAAGCTCTCGCACCTGCGCGACTCCGGCGCGATCGAACAGGACGCAGACGTCGTGCTGCTCCTTCGCCGCCCCTGCCGCACCAAGACCGCCAGATGGCATGAGAACAAGCTTCTCGCGATCGTCGACGTGGCCAAGCACCGCAACGGCGAGACAGGCGAGGTGGACCTCAACTTCTACAGCGAGGGCACACGCTTCGGCGACAGACCGCAGAACCAGCGCGACGTCACGAGCGACGACGCCGCCACGGCAGAGGCCGACGCCGCCACCGCCGAGGAGGTGCAGGAGCTTCCTCCCGAGCTCGCGTCGCAGCCTGGCCTTGGCGCGCCGGTGCAGTTCGAGCAGGAGGTGCTGATCTGATCCGGTCCGCCGCAGCTCTTCTCGCCGTTTCGGCGGCCGCCTTCGCATGCTCGCTTCACGCGGGCGTGGCGAATCCTGCGCTGAACCCGGTGCGCGAGCTGCCCGCGCCGCGACACGCCGCAGTGAAGCTCGTGGAAGGGGGCAGGCCGCTCTTCACGATAGTGTGGGATTCCCGCGCCGAGGCCGCGGCGCCGCTCGCCGCCGAGCATCGTCCCGTGCGCGAGGCCGTGCGCACGCTCAGGCGCGAGTTCTACTTCTGCACCGGGCAGTATGCGGCGGTGGCCGACGTGCGCGAGCGCGGGAAATACGCGTCGGGCCCCGTGATCCTCGTGGGACCGAGCGCGCTCACGGAGAAGCTGGGAATCAACCCGCGCAGCCTTCCGCACGAGGGCTTCGTGGTGACCACGTTCTCCAACGGCGTGGCAATAGTGGGCAATGACTCTTCCACAGATCCGGCCTTCCCGCGCGCCACTCCGCTCCTGCGTCTTGGCCCGAGGCGCGCGACTCTCTGGGGCGCGTACGACTTTTTAGAGCGTTTCTTCGGCTGCCGCTACTACTATCCTGGCCCGGACGGCTGCGTGTACCCGAAGTGCGATTCGCTCTCGATCGAGCCCTGCGCATACGTCGATGCGCCCCGCTTCAAGAACCGTCGCGGCGCGCCGCGTGAGCTGGGGATGGTCTCGCGCACCGTGGAGTGCAGCCTGGTGGGGGCGCATGTGGCAAACTATCTCGACGCGTCGCGCGCCGCGTTCACCGAGCCGTTCGTGTCGATGCATTCGCCCATGCCCGACCTATGGGCTGCCGCCAACTCGAATCTGATCGACAGGGCTTTCATGCGGAACCTGAGCGGAAAGCAGTATTTCTGCCCGACTAACCACTACCAGAACTACTACGACGTGACGAACCTCGACTTCGCGGACGATCTGGTGCGCTCGCACGAGAGGCTGTATGCCTCAAACGGCGCGCAGAGGGAGGGACTGCTCTTCAGCAACGAGAGGTACTGCGTGTTCGGCCAGTGCGATGCGTTTTGTCCGCTAGACGTGATGCAGTCCAAGGATGCGGTGAAGCGCGAAGGACTCATCACCCCCGAACATCTCGCTCTTGGCCCCACCGCGTTCTACGCGGATGTGTACGGAAGGTTCTACCATCGCCTTGCGGAAGGCATTGCGAGGCGTCTGCCGGGAAAGAGGCTTGTGGTGCTGCCGTATGCAGGATGCGTGTATCCGCCGCTTCTGCCGCGATACAGCCGCCTTCCGGACAACGTGGAGGCCGGGGTGTGCCTCGCGAAGATGCCGCGATTCGTGCGCAATCCGGAGGCGCGCAGGGTGAGCGTGGACATCATGCGCCGCTGGCAGGCGGCTCTCGGGGGGCGTCCAGTTCGCCAGATCTGGACGTACAACGCCGGCAACACATGCTTCGAGCATGCCGTCGCGAACGAATTTCTCCCCGAGATGATAGCCGCATTCGGCGACAGCCTGGGCGATGTTGGGATAAACGTCGAGACGGGCATCTTCCCCTCTCCAGCTCCCGGATTTGCGGTGGCTCTGCATTTCTACTACGAGACGTACTGCGCCTTCCGCGCGCAGTGGGGCGGCGCCGCGTTCAATCCGGCTGCCGCGCTCGACGAGCATTGGCGGCTTTTCTACGGCGAACATGGCGGCGAGCTGCTGAGACGGCTCCACGCAACGCTCATGGACGCCTTTCTCGCCGTCTCCGTGAAGAACGCGAGGTCGGGCTCCACGTACCCGCCTGACATTCTGGACGCGATCGCAGCCCGTCTTGACGAGGCGCGCCGCTTCTTCGACGGCTGCGGCGACGATCTGCTGCGCCGCCGCTTCAGGATCATGGCGTATCCTCTAGAGTTCGAGCTAGACCGCCAGCGCGGCATCCACGCCGGCACCGTCAAGGAGCCTGAACGCCGCCTGCGCTTCATCGCCGGCGACGAGTAAACGGGCTGGAAGCCCGTTCTCCCAGAATGACGAATGGTCGAATAGTCCTTTCCCGGCGTTTTTTATTGAAATGCAATGTCAGGTTTTAGTATAATTACAATATTCATTGGACAGAGATTTTACTGCCATCATTTAAGTTGACAATGGAAACCATACGCATGTTCACAGTGGTGGCGCTCACAGTCGCCGCAAGCGCGGTGTTTCCGTCCTTCGCGGACGACGTGCCGGCGCGGCGCCTCCCTGATGGCGTACTGGGCTTGTACGACAAGAACAACGGGGCGTTCCTCGTCAACTCGGGCGGCGGCTCGTTCACCTGCGGGAACGTCAAGTCCGAACTCGCGCTCGATCCGGTCGTCGGCGGCGAGCTGGAGGTGTGTGCGCCGGAGGGCCAGACGGTGACGATCAGCACGGTGAACATCACTGGTTCCGTGAAACTCGTGAAGACCGGCCTTGGCACGCTCGTGATGGCGAAGGCGCAGAACTACCTGAACGGCACGGAAGTCGAAGCCGGCACCATCAAGCCCAGCGCGGCCAACCTGGCCACGCCTTATGGGGCGGTTGGTTCGAAGATTTCGGCGACCGCCAACGGCACGATCGACTTCAACGGCAACGCCGACAACGAGGACTGGTACGTAATCGATGTGCCTTACG
>CAMIVJ010000043.1 GCA_946401765.1 uncultured bacterium
TCGTCCATTCCGCGCTCCGCCGAAATCGGCGGCGCCTACAGCGCCCTCCAGCAGGCAAACTCGAGCCTGAACCAGATGCTCTCCACCCTCACTCGCCAGCACCCTGCGGTGAAGGCGAAGGAGAAGGAGCTCGAATCCGCCAAGAAGGCTTTCGTCGATGCCGTCTCCCACGCCCTCTCCACCGCGCGCGGCAACTTGAACGCCTACAAGAACCAGCTCGCGGTGAACGAGAAGCGCAGCGAGGAGCTCCGCAAGCAGGTGGCCGAGATATCGCAGAGGATCATTTCGGCGGACGCCGGCCTCAAGCAGCTCACGAAGGAGCAGGAAGTCTCCACGACGATTCTCAAGGACCTCATGCAGAAGGAGAACGCGGCGCGCATCGAGGCCGAGCAGAACAACGAGATCATCCGAATCGGCCGTCCCGCCGTGGTGCCCACGAAGCCCGTACTGCCGAACCCGGTGATCATCTTCTCGGGCGGCGCCGTGATCGCGCTTGGCCTTGGCCTCCTTTTCGTGCTTGTGCTCGACCACATCGAGGACACGATCGTGTCGCTGCAGGACATCGAGGGCCGCCTCTCGCTCAAGGTGCTCGCGGTGCTTCCACACGTGCGCGGCAAGAAGCGCGAGCAGGTGGCGAAGTTCATCATCGAGAACAAGTACTCGCAGTTCGCAGAGGCGCTCGCGGGACTGCGCAACCTGCTCGATTCGCCGCGCTACCAGTCCATCTCGCAGTGCGTGCTCATGATGTCCACCCAGCCCGGCGAAGGCAAGACCATCACCTCCTGCTCGCTCGCAATCTCAAGCGCGCTCGCCGGCAAGCGCACGCTCCTCGTGGACTTCGACATGCGCCGCCCGCGTCTAGCGCGCGTGTGGGGCATAAAGGACCTTGACGTCGAGCACTCCTTCTCGCACTATCTCTCCCGCAAGGACGGCGCGCGTGACTTCAAGACGCTCACCCATCCCAGCGGCGTGGAGAATCTGGACGTCATCGTGTCGCTGCCGCCCGACAACGTGAACCCCGCCTCCGTCATGGGTTCGCAGGTCGTTCCCGACTTCTTCAAGTGGGCGCGCGCCAACTACGCACGCATCGTCATCGACTCGCCGCCTTTCGGCATCGTGGGCGACGTGATGACGCTCGCGGCGATGGTGGACTCCGTGATGATCATGTGCTGCCCCGACCGCACGCACTTCAAGCCCATCAAGCACGCCGCCCGCCAGCTCGGCGAATCCGGAGCCACCGTGATCGGCATCGTGGTGAACGACGTCGAGATGGGCTCCTCCGCCGCGTTCTCGCAGAGCGGACACTCCTATGGCTACGGATATGGTGGCGGCTACGGCGGATATGGCGGCTACGGCGGATATGGAGCATACGGCGGATACCGCGCATACGGCGGCAGCTATCGTCCGTACGCGCCTTACTCGCCGTACGGCCCGCGCAAGTCGAAGAAGAAGGACGGCAAGGACGGCAAGAAGCCCACGGAGGAGGATAAGCCGCTCGCGATCAATCCGGCGGCGAAGAAGCCCGACGCAGGCAAGAAGCCCGAGGACGACAAGCCTCTCGCGATAGATCCTGCCACCGGCGGCCATAGCCTAAACGCGCATGCGGACGTGCATACGCTCGGCAAGCCGCCGCCTGCCAAAGACGACAAGCCGTCGCTCGCCGAAGAGGCGGAAAAGGCCACCAAGTAGGAACGTAGCCATGATGAACAAGCGTTTCATCGTCACGGGGGGAGCCGGCTTCATCGGCTCCGCCCTTGTGCGCCATCTAGTGCGCGACCTTGGCGCCACGGTGCTTGTGGTGGACAAGCTCACGTACGCTGGCGTGCCCGAATCGCTGCGCGATGTGGGCCTTGATCCGTCAACGCTCGCTTCATCAGAACCGCGTCTCTTCTTCCGGAAGGCCGACGTGTGCGACAAAGAGGCTATGCCTCGCGCGTTCGCTGAGTTCCGCCCGCACGCCATCTTCCACCTTGCCGCAGAGTCGCATGTTGACCGCTCGATCGACGGTCCCGGCGAGTTCATCCGCACCAACGTCGTCGGCACAGCCAATCTCCTCCAGGCTGCGCTTGGCTACTGGCGTGACCTCCCCTCCGCCGACCAGTGCGCCGGCGAGCCCGCGCGCGAGACGTTCCGGTTCCAGCACATTTCAACCGACGAGGTGTATGGTTCGCTTGGCCCCACCGGACTCTTCTCCGAGACAACGCCCTATTCGCCGCATTCGCCGTACTCTGCATCGAAGGCCGCGTCCGATCATCTTGTCCGCGCCTGGCACGACACGTATGGCCTTCCTACGCTCATCACCAACTGCTCCAACAACTACGGCCCCTACCACTTCCCCGAGAAGCTCATTCCCCTCGTGATTCTCAACTGCCTCGAGGGCAAGTCGCTTCCCGTGTACGGAAAGGGCGCGAACGTGCGCGACTGGCTGTACGTTGACGACCATGTCTCCGCGCTATGCCTCGTGAACGAACGCGGCGTTCCCGGCGAGACGTACAACGTGGGCGGCCACAACGAGCGCACGAACCTTGAAGTGGTGCAGACCGTATGCCGCATCCTCGACGAGCTGCGCCCGAGAGAAGGCGGCGCGAAGTACGAAGAGCTAATCACGTTCGTGGCGGACCGTCCCGGGCACGACCTGCGCTACGCGATCGACTCGTCGAAGCTGATGAACGAGCTTGGATGGCGTCCTTCGCGCGACTTCGACCGCGGCATCCGCGAGACGGTGCAGTGGTACCTCGACAACAGATGGTGGTGGGGACCAATCCACGAGAAGAAGTACGCAGGCGAGCGCCTGGGCACAATCAAGAGGTGACGAAGATGGTGCTCTCGCTGCCGCAGGCAACCCGTCCGCTCGCTGGCGTGGTGCAGGTGCCGGGCGACAAGTCGCTTGCGCACCGCGCGGCGCTGTTCGCCGCGCTTGCCGAAGGCGAAAGCGAAGTCGCCAACTATCCCGACAGCGGCGTGACGCGCGCGATGCGCGGAGCGCTCGAGTCGCTTGGAGTGCCGTCAAGCCTGGAGGGCGGCGTGCTGCGCATCAAGGGCAACGGGATGCGTCCTTTCCCGAATTCCGGCGCAACGGCCTACTGCGGCAACTCGGCAACGACGATCCGCCTTCTCGCGGGAGCGGTGGTGGCCACGCGCTCGTCGGCCGTTCTGGACGGCAGCGAAGGCCTGCGGAAGCGTCCAATGGACCGCATAGTCGAGCCGCTTCGCCAGATGGGCGCCGACATCCGCTGCAAGGGCGGCTGCGCGCCGCTCCACATCTACCCCGCCCCGCTAGAGTGCATCGGCTATGATCTGCCTGTTGCATCCGCCCAGGTGCTGAGCTGCCTGCAGATCGCGGCGCTCGGCGCGGACGGAGAAAGCCGCTTCACTGTGAATGCGCCTGTGCGCGATCACACGACGCGCATGCTGAGGGCGATGGGCGCGGAAGTGACGGACGCCTGGCCGGACGTCTTCGTTGAGTCTCTGGAGATGCCGCTTTCGCCTTTGCACGGCTCTCTGCCGGGCGACATATCATCCGCCGCCTTTCTTTTCGCCGCCGCGGCGATTGTGCCTGGAAGCAGAGTCACCGTCGAGGGCGTTGGCGTGAACCCCACGCGCACCGGCATTCTGGACGTTCTTTCCAAGATGGGCGCCAAGGTGACGCTTGCGAACGAGCGCGAGGAGATGGGCGAGAGCGTTGCCGACGTCACTCTCGCCGCCGCACAGCTTCGCGCAGTGGAGATATCGGGCGACCTCGTGGTGCGTTCGATCGACGAGTTCCCGGCGATTGCGGCAGTGGCCGCGTTCGCGGAAGGGCGCACCGAGGTGCATGAGGCGAAGGAGCTTCGCTACAAGGAGACTGACCGGATCGCCGCGATCGTCGCGCAGCTGCGCGCGCTCGGCGCGGAGGTGGAGGAGTTCGAGGATGGCTTCGCGGTGCAGGGCGGCACGCTGAAGGGCGGCACCGCGCGCGCGAACGGCGACCATCGCCTTGCGATGTCGATGGCGCTCTGCGGGCTTCGCGCGCCGGTTTCGGTGGAGGGCGCCGAAATACTGAACGAGTCCTTCCCGGGATTCGTCCCCACCCTCGCAGCTCTCACCCGCGAATAGCGCAATCGCCTGATTAGGCTTGCAGTTGCACTCTCAAGGGGGTATAATAGTCACATCCCTTGAGCAAGGTGCTTTGGGGCGCGAAGTCAACACGAAAATAAGGAACAGGAACTGAGATGAAGAAGCTGATTCTGTCCGCGTCCATTATGGCGGCGTTCGCCGCATTGGCCGCGCAGTCGCTGGAGGAGGGCTTCGTTGCCCCGCCGAACTCGGCCAAGCCGCACACATGGTACCACATGATGAACGGCAACGTGACGAAGGAGGGCATCACGTGCGACTTCGAGGCGCTCGCGAAGGCCGGCATCGGCGGCGTGCAGATGTTCGACGCAGGCTGCGCCATCCCGCCCGGGCCGCTCAAGTTCAACTCCGACGACTGGTTCGACATGTTCGCCCACGCCCACAGGGAGGCGAAGCGCCTAGGCCTCGAGATCTGCATCCCCAACTGCTCCGGATGGTCCAGCTCTGGCGGACCCTGGAACCCGCCCGCCAACGGCATGAAGCGTGTCGTGTTCACAGAGACGCAGGCGAACGGCCCCGCGCGCTTCGCGGGCGTGCTGCCGCGCACGAAGAAGGACAATGGCTTCTACGAGGACATCGCGGTGCTCGCCTACCCGACGCCGAAGAAGGGCGCCCAGATCGCGAACCTTCCCGCCAAGATGTTCGCGACGCGCGGCGGCGTGGCGCGCACTGCCGCCAAGACGGCCGCGGATACAACCGTCGCCAAGGACGCAGTGATCGACCTCACCGCGAAGATGAAGAAGGACGGCTCGCTCGACTGGAACGTTCCCGCCGGCGACTGGACGCTTCTGCGCATCGGCTACATCTGCAACGGACGCTGCAACCACCCCGCCTCCGAAAAGGGGCGTGGCCTTGAGGTGGACAAGCTCTCCGCCTCGGCCATGGACTACCACTTCGAGCAGTACGTCGCCCGCCTCTGCCGTTCCCTCGGCATCGAGCCCGGCAAGATCGGCGAAACCGGCTTCAACAACATCCTCGTCGACAGCTACGAGGTTGATGTGCAGAACTGGACCCAGGGCTTCGACAAGACGTTCGAGAAGCGCATGGGCTATTCCCTCACGCGCTACCTCCCCGTGTTCGCCGGACGCGTTGTCGGCAGCGTCGAGGAGAGTGAGCGCTTCCTCGAGGACTTCCGCCGCGTCGTCGCCGATCTCTTTGCCGAGAACTACGCCGGTCGTCTCACCGATCTCTGCCACAAGTACGGCCTTCTCTGCTCGATCGAGCCGTACGGCAACTGTCCTGCGGATGACCTCCAGTACGGACAGGCGATAGACATCCCGATGGCCGAGTTCTGGTCCACCGCCTCACGTGGTCCTCACGCCGGCTCCGGCGTGGGCAACTCTCGCCTCGCCGCCACGCTCGCGCACGTTTGGGGTCGCCGCTACGCCGCCACCGAGTCGTTCACGGCGGGTCCGGAGGCCGGCGGACGCTGGCGCACCACCCCCTACTCGATCAAGAGCCAGGGCGACCGCGCGTTTGCAGCCGGAATCAACCGCATCATCTACCACCGCTTCACCCATCAGCCCTGGCCCGGCAACAAGTACCTGCCCGGCATGACGATGGGCCGCTGGGGGATGCACCTCGACCGCACGCAGACGTGGTGGCCGCTCGCGGGCGACTGGTTCCGCTATCAGACGCGCTGCCAGTGGATGCTGCAGGAAGGCACGTTCGCGGCGGACGTCCTCTTCTGGTGCGGCGAGGCCGTTCCGCTCGGCGGCACCAGCACCAAGCTGCCCGCAGGCTACGACTACGACTACTGCGCCACCGAGGCGCTCATGAAGCTCAAGGTGGTCAACGGCCGCGTTGTGGCGCCTGGCGGCGTCTCCTACGCGCTTCTCTCGCTTCCGAAGACCGACACGATGACCGAGGCAGCGCTGAACAAGATCGGCGAGCTCCTCGACGCCGGCGCGAAGGTGTGCGGCGTGTCGCGTCCGGTGCGCGCTCCCGGCCTGCGCGGATGGCCGCGCGCCGACGAGCAGGTTAAGGCGCTCGCGGCGAAGGTGTGGGCGAAGGGCGTTATCGAGAAGCCCGCAGCCGAGGCGATCGTGGCGCTTGGCGTGGCGCCTGACTTCGCTTCTGACGACGGCGTGGTGTGGATCCACCGCCGCGACAAGTCGGCCGACTGGTACTTCGTCGCACGCGACAACGCGGAGGACAAGTCATTCGAGGCGTCCTTCCGCCAGACGGGCCGCACGCCCGAAATCTGGAACGCCGAAACGGGCGCGATCTCCGACGCCAAGGTGTGGCGCGAGGAGAAGGGCCGCACGATCGTGACGCTCGACTTCAAGCCCAGCGGCTCCGCGTTCGTCGTGTTCCGCCGTCCCGCGACGAATCGTCACCTCGTCTCGGCGAAGCCTCTTGAGGTGAATTGCCGTCCCGATCCAGTGCTTGCCGAGAAGCCCCATACGCTCGTCATCAAGAAGGCCGAATACGGCGTGTTCGGCTGCGGCCGCCCCGACTGCAATTCCGTTGCCGAGCGCATCAAGCCCGGCGTGAAGGTGGGCGTGAACAACGGCGCAATGGGCGGCGACCCCGCATTCGGAAGCATCAAGCAGCTCGAGGTGCGCTACACGCTTGACGGCAAGGCGAAGCGCGACGTGGCGAGCGAGGGCTCGCACTACACGCTGCCGAAGAACGCCAAGCTCTCCGGAGCATGGTACGGAGTGATTGATCCGGAGTGGAATCCACCCACCGAGCCCACGGTGTTTGACATCACGGAAAAGCTGGCCTCGCTCGTCAAGGACGGCAAGATCAACGTGGTCGCGGAGAACGCCCTCGTCCCGCGCGATCCGCTCTTCAAGACCGTGAAGCAGATGCGCGTCACATACGTGCTGGACGGCAAGGAGACCACGGCGACGCTTAGGGAACACGAGAGGTTCAGCCTGCCCGACGGCAAGATCGCGCCTCTGCCGCCGCCTGTGTGGGACTGGCTTGGCGACAGCTTCGTCGCATGGCAGCCGATGAAGATGGAGTTTGCGGCGCAGAATGCCGCGCCGTGCATCAAGGCGTTCAACCCGCCCGCAGCCGTGCGGGTGGCAGGTCCGTGGAAGATCGCCTTCCCGGCGGGCTGGGACGCCCCGGCCGAGGCCACGTTCAACGAGCTGATTCAGTGGAACGAGCATTCGAACGACGGCATCAAGTACTTCTCCGGCACGGCCACCTACACGAAGAGCATTCCCGCATCCGCCGCGCCGGGCGTTCTCGCGGCCGACCGCGTGATGCTCGACCTTGGCGTGGTGAAGGACTTCGCGGAAGTCACCGTGAACGGAAAGAAGTATCCTGTGCTGTGGAAGGAGCCGTTCCGCCTCGACGTCACCGACGCGGTGAAGGGCGCCAAGACGATCGACCTCGAGATCAAGGTGACGAACCTCTGGGCCAACCGCATCATCGGCGACGACAGGCTCTACCCTGAGGACTGCGTGTGGAACGGCGTGCCGCGCCGCGGCACGAAGGAGTTCGGCGTGAGGGAGATTCCGCAGTGGGTGAAGGAAGGAAAGCCCTCGCCTACGGGACGCCACACGTTCACCACGTGGAAGCACTGGTCGAAGGAAGACGAGCTTCTGCCGTCCGGCCTGATCGGCCCCGTGATGCTGCGCGGCGGCAGTGTCGCCGCGGTGCCTGCGAAGTAGGCGAGCCATGGCGGGCTATCTGGAGATGATAGAGGCCGCGCTTGACGCGGCGCTCCCGGGGGAGGGCTTCAGGCCCGCCGTCGTGGCGGAGGCGATGCGCTGGGCCGTGGAGGGGGGCGGCAAGCGCATTCGCCCGCAGATATGCCTCGCCTCCGCAGTCGCGGCGGGAGGGTGCGCGGAAGACGCGCTCATGCCCGCGTGCGCCATCGAGGTGCTGCACTCGTTCACGCTCGTGCACGACGATCTGCCGGCGATGGACAACGACACCGTGCGGCGCGGCAAGGCGAGCGTGTGGGCGAAGTTCGGCGAGGCGAACGCGATTCTCGCGGGCGACGCGCTGCAGGCGCTCGCCTTCGACCTCGCCGCGCGCTCGCCGCGCAACGCCGCCGCCGTGGTGGCCGAGCTTGCGACGCGCGCCGTGGGCGTGGTGCGCGGGCAGGTGGAGGACCTTGCGCTTGCGCGGGGCGGCGGCGCGAGCGCGGACATGGTCGACTTCGTCTATGAGCACAAGACGGCCGACCTCTTCATGGCCTCCGCGGTGATGGGCGCGCTTGCCGCGGGCGCCGCCGAGGAGCATGTGGAGCGCCTGCGGCGTTTCGCGCTCAAGCTCGGCCTTGCATTCCAGTATGAGGACGATCTTCTCGACGGCGATTCGCCGTACGCGCGCGACGTCACCGAACGCCTTGTGCGCGAGACCACTGCCGCCGCCATCGAGGCGCTGAAGGGGCTCCCCGGCGACACGTCGTTCCTCGCCTCGCTAGCCGAACGCCTCGCCAGGCGAAAGATGTAAGGATCATGCGTGACAACTCCGGCCAAAGATGAAATATTATAGCCTGCTATAATCTTCACTAGTTTTTCATCATATTGCCAATAGTCATATTCAGCATTCTCAATATTCTGCCACAGGGATTGTCCCCGCGCATTTCCCAGTGATGCAAGGCCATTTATTTTTGTTCAAGTGTAAGGCGATGGCCATTGGCACATTCTATGCTAGTGGAACAAAGTGTAATAACCATCAGCAAGATACTAGCAGCCATGGCACGGTACAAGAACATCAAGAGGACGGCGAGTGTCCGTCATGCGGTGAAGTTCTGGTGGAACATCGTCAAGAACTATGACGAGCGGGTGTATGACCAGGACTTCTTTGACCTCATTGCGTACAACCTGAAGCGCGATGAGGTGGCGGCCATAATCCGCGGCAATTTCAGCCAGAAGGAGCTGAAGCCGCTTGTGGACGCAAAGGAGGAGAGTCTGGAGCTGAACCGGGACAACATCGGCTTCATGCTTAAGCGCATTTGGAACGAGAAGCCGCTTCGCAAGGGCTGCCGCGCAGTGCTCAAAATCATGCGTGACCGCATCCTGCGCAAGCTTGCGCCGAGCGAGGAGGATGTCCGCTTCGAGCGCCGTTTCGCCGCACTATGCAAGTTTCTGGATCTGGACAAGGTGGAAAGCGACCTGTTCATGCTCATGTACGTGCGCTCGGCGACCGTCTTCGACGACTTGCCTGAGTCCGAGGAATGCTCTGACCGTCCGCTCTACTACTCAATGGCCATAGACCGTTCATACCCGGAGGTGCTCCGGGCAATGTCCAGGCAGGGCAAGCTCATGCGCTACAACTGCATGACCGGAGAATACTGGTTCAACCAGACTGAGTTCGGCGGATATTTCGAGGGCATGGACGGCGCGCCCCTTGACGAACGATACTACCGCGCCGATGTTGCCGAGCCTCTGCCTTGGAGCTTCTTCGGCAAGCTCGCCCGCGAGGACGGTGCCGTTCTGAAGGAGATGCTTTCTGCGCGCCGCGCCGGCGGGCGGCTGAACGTGCTCTTCTACGGCGCTCCTGGCGCGGGGAAGACGAGCTTTGCGCGCACGCTCGCAACGGAGGCAGGGCTGACGGCCTACGAACTTCTGCAGGGCGAGGCTGAAGGCAAGAACATCTCGGCTGAGACGCGCATGGCGGGAATCCAGATCTTCAACGAGCGCATGGACTCCGGAGGGAAAGTGCTCGTGATAGACGAGGCGGACGAACTGCTGCGCACGACAGGCGGCATGTTCGGCGCCCGTGCCCGCGGCGGATCCGAGAAGGGCGTCATCAACACGATTCTCGACGGAATGAAGTCGCCGGCGATATGGATTTCGAATGCGCCTGCGGAGGATATGGACGAGTCGGTGCGCAGGCGCTTCGACTACTCCGTCCATTTCCACGCTCTCACTCTCGCCCAGCGCGAGAAGATCTGGCGCAACAACATCCGCCGTCTCGACCTTGGCGCGCTCATTCCCGAGACTTCGGCGGCTGCGCTCGCCGAGCGCTACGAGACGAGCGCAGGCGGCATAACGATGGTGCTTGAGAACGTCAAGCGGCTCAATCCCGATTCCGGCCACGCGGCTGAGCTTGTGGAGCGCATCATGCGCCCGCACTGCGAGCTTATGCATTCCGCGATTCAGGACGGCAAGGGCAAGCCCGCAGCAGACTACTCGCTCGATGGACTAAACATAAAGGGCGACGTGGGGCTCGACAGAATTGTGGAGGCCGTGCGCAATTTCCAGGGAGAATGCAGCCGCGGGGTGCAGTCTTCGCAGGCTGATCGCCCGCGCATGAACCTCCTTCTCTGGGGACCGCCCGGAACCGGCAAGAGCGAGTATGTGAAGTACCTGGGCGACATCCTCAAGACGAAGGTTGTCGTGAAGATGGGCTCAGACCTGCTCGACAAGTACGTCGGCGGCACCGAGGAGCGTATCGCCGCCGCGTTTGCCGAGGCGGAGGCCGAGAAGGCAATTCTCTTCCTCGACGAGATCGACGGCCTTCTGCAGAGCCGCGCGCGCGCCGACCACAGCTGGGAGGTGACGCAGGTGAACGAGCTTCTGCACCAGATGGAGAACTTCAGCGGCGTGATGGTTGGCGCCACGAACTTCTTCGACAACCTCGACCAGGCTGTGCTTCGCCGCTTTACCTTCAAGATCGAGTTCGGGTATCTCGACGACGCAGGGAAGCGGACGTTCTTCGAGCGCATGTTCGGCACCAAGCTGAGCGAGGGCGAGGCGGCTCGCCTCGACGCCGTCGCCAATCTCGCGCCGGGCGACTTCCGCACCGTGCGCCAGTCGCTCTACTATCTCGGCAACGCCGTGGACAACTCGATGCGCATCGGCGAGCTTGAGAAGGAAGCTGCCGTCAAGCGCGGCGCCCGCAGCGCGGAAATCGGATTCTAGCGGAGGGTGCGCCATGGTGGTTGAAATCGAGAAGGAGCTTGTGGCTGCGTTCGCCGCCGCGCGTGCGGCGGGCGACGAAACGTTTGTGAAATGCTGCCTTGCCTCTGGCGTGCGCAGCGAGGTTTCGTCGCCCGCCTACGCGCCTGACGTCAAGGCGGACTGCGAGGATGATGTCGTTGCCGAGCTGGACAGAATGGTGAACTACAGGGACACTTCGATTGAACATGCGAGGCTGATCCGCCTGTATCTTGCCCTGAAGGGCCATCCAGACTCCCAGTTCATCGAGGCAGTGAACTTCCGCAACGGGCGCAACATCGTCCAGGACCATGCAATAGCCCGCTACTGGATGGAGAAGGCGGCCGAGAACGGGTGCATTGGGGCGCAGAACGACCTTGGCGTGATGTATGCGGGCGGAATCGGCGGCGAGAAGAACGATGAGAAGGCCGTGTTCTGGTACATGAAGAGCGCCGAAGGTGGCGATGTCACCGCAAAGGCGAACCTCGGCCGGAACCTTGTGCAGGGCCGTGGAGTGAAGCGAAACTACATCAAGGCGGCCAGACTGCTCAAGGAAAGTCTCAGGGTTGATCCGTACGACGCCTGGGACCATCTGATGCTTGCCCGCTGCTACGAACACGGCGTGGCCGGGCGCAACGGACGTCGCCTCGCCGTCCACCACTACCAGGAGGCGGCGGACTTTGGCTCCACGGAAGCGCGCTACGCGCTGCGGCGGCTCAAGGTGCCCAGCCTTCGGTCCTGATGTCCGTCACAACGACAGCGCGGCAAGGCGCTAGTTCACCTGGTGGAGTTTCACGGAGGAGAATTTCCATTCGTCGGTTTCGGGGTCTTTCACGAGAGATGCCTCGAAAGAGCGCTCTTCCGACATTGAGCCACTCAAGGTGGCATTGCCGATGACGTCAGCCTCGTCGTTCGACTTCACATCGATTGTCAGCTGCGAGAACTTGATCGAGATGGTGCGCAGATGCGCGCGGAACACGGCGGCCATCTCCGATGCTTCGTCGGAGTCAATGGTCCTGCGCAGACCAAGTTCGCGCACCTCCATCTTCGTCTTAGGCATGACCATGGCGCCGATGGACTTGGCCTTAACGCCGGCTGCAAGCATCGACTCTGATTCTTCCTTCGAGAAAAGCTCGGCAACGCGGTCGAACTGCTTCTGGATACGCTTCTCGTCGGAAGAGGACATCATAAACCACGCCGTCGCCAGAATTAGAGCAGCCACCGCAGCGATCTTGATCATAGCAGGATTTTTCATGGCATTCATTATAGCATATTTTCGTGGTTCGTGGTTCGTGGCTCGTGGTTCGTGGCTCGTGGTTCGTGGCTCGTGGCTCGTGGTTCGTGGCTCGTGGTTCGTGGTTCGTGG
>CAMIVJ010000044.1 GCA_946401765.1 uncultured bacterium
GAGGCGTTCGCCGCCGAACATCTCGAGCCCGCCCGCACCAACGCCGCCGTCTTCGCGGAGTGGAAAACTCGGGCCGAACGCTTCCGCGACACGTGCGCCAAATGGAACCTAGACTACACCACCTGCGCATACGACGCGCGCGACGTCGCGCCGTTCATTGCGGATGCTACCTCGCTCGACGAACTCAACCGCACATGGCCCGTTCGCTACAAGAGCTTCTTCGACGTGTCGTTCACCGCCGAGTCCAAGCTTCCGCTGGCACACGCCTCGTTCAAGCCGCCCCGCGGCGACCCCAAATACGAGATGTGGCTCAAGTTCAAAGACTCGTACAGAAAGAAGATGACCGAGCGCGGCGACTACGTGTGCCGCACAATGCCCTTCCTTGACGCCCCCGCGCTGCACGCCGTGCCAAAGGGCGAAGCCGACCGCATCCGCGCCGACCTGCGATGCGCACTCGCCGTGCAGTTCATCGAACACGGCCGCCGCGACTACTTCGCGAGCTGCGCCGCCAACTATCGCCTCGTGGGGCAGTACCTCTTCCAGCGCGGACGCGCCTTCTTCAACACTCTGCTGCTCGTGATCCTCTCGGTCGTCGCACACCTCACAGTGAATCCACTCGCCGCATACGCACTCTCCAGATTCCGCATGCGCGGCACGGAGAAGATACTTCTCTTCCTTCTCGCCACAATGGCCTTTCCCGCCGCCGTCACCGCCATACCTGGCTTCCTTCTCGTGCGCGACCTAGGCCTCCTGAACACGCTCGCCGCGCTCGTTCTTCCCACCGTTGCAAGCGGCATGAGCATATTCATCCTCAAGGGATTCTTCGACGCGCTCCCGCGCGAGCTGTACGAGGCCGCCGCAATCGACGGCGCGTCGGAATGGACAGTCTTCCTCAAGATCACCCTTCCCATGACCACCCCAATCCTCGCCGTCAACGCGCTCAACAGCTTCGTGGCCGCGTACAACTCGTGGGAATGGGCGTTCCTCGTCTGCCAGAAGGAAAGCAACTGGACGCTCGCCGTGTGGATGTACCAGATGAGCCAGCAGATGGGCGGGCAGCCCTGGTGCGTGATGGCAGGATTCGTGCTTGTGTCGATTCCAACTGCTATCGTGTTCCTCGCATGCCAGAAGGTGATTCTGCGGGGCATAGTGCTGCCGTCGATGAAGTGAGGGTGAAAGTTTCGAGGTTTCTGGTTTCGAGGTTTCTGGTTTCGAGGTTTAGGAGTTTCTGGTTTCGTGTTTCGAGGTTTAGAGGTTTGAAAGAATGCGTAATGCCACGCACTAGGCACTTTAAAAGGAGAGTTAGTTATGGAACAAAAAATGAATGACTTTGAGAGTCTGGCGCAGAAGGCATACGCCAGGTTTGGCGAGCTCGCGAAGCGCTACTACTACAAGTTCAAGCGGCCCGTGGTGACCAGTGGCGGTGTGCCGTGCATGCTCTTCCTGGGCAACCATTCGTCAGGCAAGTCGTCCATGATCAACTGGCTTCTCGGCGGCGATGTGCAGGACGTGGGGCTCGCGCCGACCGACGACGGCTTCACCGTGATCGTGTACGGCGAAACGGAGGAAGAGGTCTGCGGACCCGCCGCGCTCGCGCGACTGCCGGAGGAGTTCGACGGTCTCAAGCTGTTCGGCGCGGACTTCCTGCAGCGCCTGCGCGTGAAGGTGCGCAACCGCGAGCTTCTGCGCTCCGTCACGCTCATCGACAGCCCCGGCATGATCGACTCTGCCGCAGGCACCGTGAACCGCTCCTACGACTTCGAGGGCGTGGTGCGCCATCTCGCGGAGCTCTGCGACATGGTGTTCTTCCTCCTCGACCCAGACAAGCCAGGCACCACGGGCGAATCCGTGACGGTGTTCTCGCGCTGCCTCTCCGGCGTGGAGTTCAAGCTGCGAGTGCTCCTCAACAAGTGCGACGCCTTCTCAAGCCTCTACGACTTCGCCCGTACGTACGGCACCGTGTGCTGGAATCTCGCACGCGTGCTGCACACAAAGGACCTGCCGAAGATATGGACAGTCTATTCCGGCGAAACGCGCGAAACCGCAAACGGCGGAGTCGACCTCACGGACTTCAACCGCCACCGCGATGAGTTCCTCGCCGTCGTTCACGACGCCGCCGCTCGCCGCCGCGACAACGTGTTCTCGCAGGCGCTCTCGGACTTCCTCGGCCTCTCCATTCGCATGTGCGTGGTCAACCACGCATCGCGCCGGCTATGTACCTTCCGCATCGCGGTACTCTCGTTCTGCGCCGTCATCTCGCTCGCCGCCGGCGCTCTCACTTGGCAGGCGCTTCTCTCCAGGTTCGGATCGGGCAGCGTGACCGCGGCCATCGCCGGCGTCGCCGCCGCATGCCTTGGTCTCGCCGCCACATGGCCGCTTGCGCGCCTTGCCGTGTACCTGCAGCGCCAGCGCCTCTCCGGCACGGTTGACGCCACGTTCGAGGCCGAATACAGAAGCAGTCTGGCGGTTGGCACAAGCGACAATCTGCACCAGGCGTGGCACGCCATCCGCGAGGAGACCGCGCAGGTGATACGCGAGGCTCCGCTGCGGCTGCCCTTCTTCGGCGAATTCCGCCGCAGACAGCTCGACTCCGCTGCGGCAAAGGTGTTCGCATCCTTCCAGAAAGGCGTATGATTGCGCATTGGCGCAATGGCTGCATTTTCCTTCGGAATCTTAATTTACGACTAACAAAGGGATGATAGACTATATGGCGTTTCAGGGATTTCAGATCAACAACAAAAAACAAACCGAAAGGAAAACGCCATGAACAAGAATAGCGTCAGAACATGCGGAATCGTCCTCTCCGCCACGCTGCTTGCAGGCCTGGTGGCCGTGCATGCGGCGGAAAAGAAGGACATGTCGACGAAGATCGCCGAGAGCACGGTGACGACGAACGACAACGGCTCCGTCTCGCGCGTGTTCGTGGAGAGCTCGATCACCACAAACGGCAACCTGGTAACGGAGCATCGCCGCGAAACGCGCACTAGCATGGACTCGGACGGCAACGTGCTCGGCACCACCACAAGCGAATACGCCCAGAGCTACAACGTGGGCGACACCGGCTGGAAGCTCAACACGAAGCTCGGCGCGGACGTGGAGAAGCCCGTCCCCACCGACACCTTCATGGGCCTCAAGTTCGGCGACGTCATAGGCGACACGAACACCGTGCGCGAGGCAGGCGAGCCCTCCCTTCTGCGCGTCGCGTTCAAGCCCAAGAAGCCCCTTGCCGGCTTTGACGACTACTACGCCTACCTCACGCCCAAGACGCACAAGATCGCCAAGGTGTGCGCGTGCGCGAAGAAGGCCGTGGAGCCTGGCGGCAGCTGGCGTCGCCACTACCTGATAGAGGCCCTTGAGAAGCGCTACGGCACCTGGGCGCGCCTCTGCAGCTTCACTCGCCCCTTCTACGCGTTCGACGTGTCGCCCACCCGTGGCGTCACCGTGTGCCTGGCAGGAGCCTCCGAAGCGTACCAGACGGTGATCACGGCCTGGGACGAGGACATGGTGCGCCTCGGCGACGAGGAGGAGCAGCAGCTCCGCCAGGAGGCCCGCAAGGCCGCCGCCGACAAGCGCGAGCAGAAGGTCAAGGACGCCGCAAGCGCCTTCTAGACAGGCATCAGGCGCGCCAGAAGCGCCACCACCGCGGTGTCGGTGCGGAGGATGCGCGGCCCGAGCGAGAGACGCTCGAAGCCATGCGACTCGAGAAGCGCCACCTCGTCATCGGTCCAACCGCCCTCCGGCCCCACCGCAACAAGCACACGCCCGGGTCCAGCGCAATGCGCTGACTGCCCGGGCGTTTCTTTGCCCTGAGCGTACGGATGCGCCACAACCCGGCGCGAAGAGTCGGCGAAGTCTGTCTCAAAACGTCCGCCTTCCATGTAGCGGCGAAAGTTTCTTTCGATCTGCATCTTGGGCAAAGCCGTTGTGCCGGCCTGCATTAGGCCGTCGAGAAGAAGCGGGCGATGCACGCTCTCCTTCAGAAGCTGCGCGCCCCAGAACGCCTTCTCCGTCTTCTGCGCGCCAACAAGCACGATGCGCCCCACGCCCATCTGCGCGAGCTGCGGCAGAAGGCGCTTCATGGCGCGCGGACGCGGCGGCGCGAGAAGCAGATCGGCCCAGGGCGCAGGCGGCTCGTCGCGATGCTCGCAGCGCACGGTGATGCGTCCCTGGAGGAGTCCCGTCGCGGGATCAGGCGGAAGCGGCTCTATCGCCTCGATCACGCTCTCGCCCGCGAGGCCATCCACCACGCCAGTGCGCAGCACCTGCCCCACTTCGCCGTGCAGCACGTTTATGACATGCTCCGCGCGCACGCCGTCGAACACGGCGCGTCCGCCTTGAATCTCGCCTGGCTCGAAGAGTATGCGGTTCATTTCGCCTTAGGCGTCACCCACGAGACGCTCATCATGTCTTCGCGCAGAATCTCGTTCGCTACGGAGAGCACGTCGTTCGCGGTGACCGCCTCCACTGCCTCCAGAATCGTCTCTGGCGCAATCACCCTTCCATACGTCTGGACGGCGTTGCCGAAGAAGAACATGCGCGCGCGCTGGTTCTCCATGCCGATGCGGAAGTTGCCCAGAAGGAAGTCCTTTGTGCGGCGCATCTCGGCCGCGGAAGGCTTCTTGGCCCTGATGCGCGCGAACTCCCTCTCGATCGTCTCGAGCGCCTGCTGCGCGCGCGCGGAATCGAGACCCGCCGTCACCGCCCAGCCGCCAACGTCGTCGAAGAACTGAAGCTGCGAGCGGATGTCGTAGCTGAGGCCCTTCTTCTCGCGCACGCTCTGGAAGAGGCGCGAGCTCATAGTGCGCCCCATCAGGCAGTCGAATACGTTCGCGGCAGTCTTGCGGCGCAGCGACTCGTGAACGCCGAACATGCGGAACCCCAACGCAAGCTGCACCTGCTGTATGTCGCGCTCTGCTCGCACCTCGCGCACGGGGCGTGGACGCGCCCGCACCTTCTCGAATCCGAGCGGCGCGCCGCCGGCGAGGCCGCCAAGCGCCTCCTCCACAAGCGCGCGCGCCTGCGCCGCGTCGAAGCGGCCCGCAACCACGACGCATGTCGCGCGCGGCACGTAGGCGCGGCGGATGTAGCGGCGGAGCGTCGCGGGCGTCATCTTCTCGAGAGTGGCCGCGCCGCCGGAGATCGGCAGGCCGAGTGCGTTCCCGGGGAATAGCGCGCGTGAAAGGTTCTCACTCGCCACGGAGTCGGGCTCGTCGGCGTACATCTTGATCTCCTCCAGCACGACGTTGCGCTCGCGAGCGAACTCGTCGTCGGGAATCGCGGCGCGCGTGTACATGTCGGAGAGGATGTCCACCGCCGTCGCAAGCGAGTCGTACGGCATGTGGGCGAAGAAGCACGTGCTCTCCTCTGAGGTGTAGGCGTTGAAGTTGCCGCCGCGTCCCTCTATCGCCTGCGATATCTCGAGGGCCGAGCGCGTGGCCGTGCCCTTGAAGAGCATGTGCTCGATGAAATGCGAGATTCCTGCGAGGGCAGGCGTTTCGTGGCGCGAACCGCTAGACACGAATATGCCGAAGCACACGCTCTCCACGTGGTCGTCCGGCACAAGTACAAGCTTGAGGCCGTTCTTCAGCGTCTCCAGCGAAGCCTTTGGTAGCATGATGGACCTTTCTTTCAGCAGCCAGCGGCGGCGTTCATCTCGGCGAGCGTCGTGCGGCCGTCGTAGAGGGCCTTGCCCACGATCGCGGCGCGGAGGTTGGGGCGTGCGAGCGCGATGAGATTGGAGACGTCGCGCGGACTCGACACGCCGCCCGAGGCAGTGATTGAGCATTCAGGCGCGGCATCGCATATCGCCGCCATCTGCGCCAGGTTGGGTCCGCCGAGCATGCCGTCCGTCGCGGTGTCGGTGTAGATGATCGTCTTGACGCCTATTGCGGCCATGGCCTTTGCAAGCTCTGTCGCCTTTACCGCAGTGGTCTTGACCCAGCCGTGCGTCTGCACGAATCCGTCGCGTGCGTCGATGCCCACTGCGATGCGCTCGCCGTACTGCTCCACGGCGCGCGTGATGAATTCCGGGTTCTCCAGCGCCGCGGAGCCGATAATCGCACGCGCTGCGCCAGCCTCAAGCACTGCGGCAAGCGCCTCTGGAGTGCGAAGCCCCCCGCCAACCTCCACTGGACCTCCAAACGCCTTGATGATCGAACCAATCACCTCTGCATGGCGGGGAGTGCCCGCAAACGCGCCGTCGAGATCCACCACGTGGAGCTCGCGCCCGCCCTGTGCACGCCAGTCGCGCGCCTGCGAAGCGGGATCGTCGTTGTAGGTGGTCACGTCGTCCGCGCGCCCTTGGCGCAGGCGCACGCACACGCCGCCTTTCAGGTCTATTGCCGGTAGTATCGTCATTTGCTATGCCTGTGTTTTGTCTGTTATGGTGTCATTCGAATTTTCGCAAGAAGAGGATTGGCGCGCGAACTTGGGATTGCAGCCTGCGATCACGAGCGCCACTTCGCCCTTAACCTTGGCGTCCCTGAATTCGGCGGCGAGATCAGAGAGGTATCCGCGCGACACGCGCTCGTGCATCTTCGTGAGCTCGATGCATACAGCGGCTTCGCGGTCGCCCAGCGCATCCAAAGCCGCCTCGAGCGTGGCGCCGATGCGGAACGGCGACTCGTAGCAGATCAGAGTGTGCTCCTTGTCGCGGTCCTCCGCGAACCAGTTGCGCAGCGCGCCGGGCCCGCGCGGAGGAAATCCCCTGAAAGTGAACGACGACGTGGAGAGTCCGCTCATGAGAAGCGCCACGTTCACCGCGCTCGCGCCTGGGATCACGTCGTACGGCACGTTCTCCTTCGCGCATGTGCGTATGAGACGGTAGCCGGGATCAGAGATGCCCGGGTAGCCACCGTCGGAACAGAGCGCCACCTCTGCGCCACCCTTCACGGCGGCGACGATGCGCTCGGTCACTCGTTCCTCGTTGCCTTGGCGGTACGACACCATCTCGGGACGCGGCACGCCGAAGTGCGACAGGAGCTGCCACGTGCGGCGAGTATCCTCGCACGCGATGATGGCGGCGCCCTTGAGCGCCTCAAGCGCGCGCGGCGAGAGGTCGCCGAGGTTTCCTATGGGCGTGGCGACTACGTGCAGCATCGCCTACGCCTTGGCCACCGCGATCTTCGCGGCGTGCCCGTTGAGGTCCACGCTTGCGCCTTCGCACGGCGCAAAGTCAAGCGACAAGGCGAGCGTCTCGGCCTTGACGTAGTCGACATGCGCAGTGAGCGCGGCCTGCGTCTCGGCGTCAGCCTCGGCCGTCACCACGATGCGCTGCGTCACCTCGAAATCGGCCTCCTTGCGCATAGACTGCACATGGCTCACAAACTCACGGGCCAGCCCCTCTGCCACGAGCTCCGGCGTGAGGGCCGTCTCCAGACCCACCACCACGGCGCCTTCCGACGCCACAACCATTCCCGCCTTCGGCGTGCGCGTGACAAGCACATCCTCTTCCGTCAGGTCGAATCCTTCAACGCTGGCAGATCCGGAGAAGCTCTTCATCGCGGCGATCGCCGCCGCGACGGCCTTCATCTTGGGGCCGCACTTGCGCCCGAGCGTCTTGAAGTTCGCCTTGAAGCTGACGTCGCAGAGCGCCGTCTCGTCGGCGATGTACTCGATCGACTTGATGTTGAGCTCGTCGAGGATCAGGTCGTCCAGCTTTGTGTCCACGCCCGCCACGAGGATCTTCGCGAGCGGCTGGCGCACCTTGAGGTCGTTCTCCACGCGCAGCTGGCGGCCGAGCTTCACGATGGTCTGCACCGCGGCCATGTCGCGCTCGAGCGCGAGGTCGCGCGCTCCGGCGCGGGCCGTGGGGAAGTCGCAGAGATGCACGCTCTCAGGATCGCTCTTGCCCTTGAGGTTGCGGTAGATCGTCTCGCTGATGAACGGCGTGAACGGCGCGGCCACCTTGGAGAGCTGCACGAGCACGTAGCGGAGCGTGCGGTAAGCCTGGAGCTTGTCGCCGTCGTTCTGGCTCTTCCAGAAGCGGCGGCGGCTGCGGCGGATGTACCAGTTCGTGAGGTCCTCGATGAACGCGACGAACGGACGCACCGCGCGCTGCAGGTCGTACTGGTCCATCGCCGCGGTGACGTCGGCGATGAGAGTCTCCATCGAGGAGACGATCCAGCGGTCGAGCACGTTGTCCGAGTTCGGGGAACACACTTCCTCGTCGTGGAAACCGTCCACGTTTGCGTACGTCACGAAGAAGCTGTATGCGTTCCACCACGGGATCAGCAGGTCGCGCAGGATCTGCTTCACGCCGTTCTCGGAGAACTTGAGGTTCTCCGCGCGCACCACGGGCGAGTAGATCATGTAGAGGCGGATCGCGTCGGCGCCGTATGTGTCGAGCATCTTCGTGGGATCGGGGTAGTTCTTGAGGCGCTTCGACATCTTCTTCCCGTCCTCTGCGAGCACGAGGCCGTTGACGACCACGTTCTTGTAGGGCGACTTGCCGAAGAGCATCGTGCCGAGCAGCATGAGCGTGTAGAACCATCCGCGCGTCTGGTCGAGGCCCTCTGCGATGAAGTCGGCCGGGAAGAAGTCGACAACGGACGGGGACTCTGGCGTCCCCGAACCCCGCCCATGGTTACCACCTTCGGCGGCTTCTCCCATGTAGTGCTGCTGGGCGTAGGGCATCGAGCCGGATTCAAACCAGCAGTCGAGCACTTCGGGGGTGCGGTGGTAGGTCTTGCCGTCCTTCACGATCACGACCTTGTCCACAAAGTGCTTGTGCAGGTCGGTCACCTTCACGCCGGAGAGCGCCTCGAGCTCTGCGATTGAGCCCACGCAGATCATGTCTGACGGGTCGGCGTCGTTGATCCAAACCGGGATGCAGCTGCCCCAGAAGCGGTTGCGGCTGATGTTCCAGTCGCGGGCGTCCTTGAGCCAGTTGCCGAAGCGCTTGTCGCCGACGTAGTCGGGCGTCCAGTGTACGGTGGCGTTGTTCTTCGCGAGGCGCTCGTGGAGATCCTCCACACGCACATACCACGCGTCGATCGCGCGGTAGATGAGCGGCGTGTCGGTGCGGTCGCAGAACGGGTAGGAGTGGACGATCGTCGCCTGGTGGACGAGCTTGCCCTCGGCCTTGAGACGCTTGATGATGTCCTTGTCGCAGTCCTTGCAGAAGCGGCCCGCGTACTCGGGCACCGCGTCCGTGAAGGCGCAGGCGTCGTCAAGCGGGTCGGCGAACGCGGTGATGCCCGCCTCCTTGCACACGCGGAAGTCGTCCTCGCCGTAGGCGGGGGCGATGTGGACGAGGCCCACGCCGTCGTCCGTCGTCACGTAGTCGTCGTTCAGCACCTGGAACGCGCCCTCGGCGCGCTTCTCCGCGAAGTACGGGAACATCGGCTCGTACTGCACGCCCTTCAGCGCGCTGCCCTTGAATTCGGCCACAATCTCGTACTGCTCTTCCTTCTTGAAGATGTGCGGCAGACGGGCCTTGGCCATGACGTAGATCGGGCGTGCGTCGTCCGTGAGGTCGCGTACGGCCACGTAGTCAATGCTCGCACCGGCGCAGATCGCGAGGTTCTCGGGGAGGGTCCAGGGGGTGGTGGTCCAAATGAGGAGGTAGATGGTGCTTCCGGAATCCCCGGACAATCCGGAAAGTCCGGAATCTCCGGGGATGCCGATCACCTTCACCCGCACCGTCACGGTCGGGTCCTGCACGTCCTTGTAGTTGCTGCCGGCCTCGAAGTTGGAGAGCGGCGTGGAGAGCTTCCACGAATACGGCATGATGCGGTGGCTCTTGTACACGCGCCCCTGGTCCCAGAGCTGCTTGAACACCCACCACACGCTCTCCATGAAGCCCGGCTCCATGGTCTTGTAGTCGTTGTCGAAGTCCACCCAGCGGCCCATGCGCGTGACGGTCTTGCGCCACTCGCCCACGTAGCGGAGCACCATCGAGCGGCACTGCTCGTTGAACTTGTCCACGCCGATCTTCTTGATCTCGGGCGCGCCCGCGATGCCAAGCGCCTCCTGCGCGAGGGCCTCGATCGGGAGGCCGTGCGTGTCCCAGCCGAAGCGGCGCTCCACGTACTTGCCGCGCATCGTCTGGTAGCGCGGCACGATGTCCTTGATCGTGCCCGCGAGCAGATGCCCGTAGTGCGGCAGGCCCGTCGCGAACGGAGGACCGTCGTAGAACGTGTAGCGTTCCTTGCCCTTGTTGCGGTCCAGCGACTTCTTGAACACGTCGCCTTCCGCCCAGTATTTCAGGATTCCTTCCTCCATCTGGGGGAACTGGACCTTGTTGGACACCGGTTTAAACATCATTTTCTCCAAATCTGTGTAAAACGCCTATAGTATACCACAAAGACGTCCGTATACCAACACCCGCCCTTAGGGCGTTGTTGCGCCGGCACGTCAGTACATCTTCTCGTACTCGCCCTTCTGCACCTTCTTCAGACAGGAGAAGCCCGCGCGTTTGGCACGGTAGTGCAGGTCGGTCTGCGAATGGCCGAGCCCTGGGGCCTGTATTACGCGGAAAATCGGAGCGCCGCAATCGGGGCATACGGTGAGTTTGGCGTCGTTGATCGACTGGGCGATCTCGAAGCCCGTGCTGCACTTCGCGCATCCTTTCGCCCCTTCCTTCACCTCGTAGACGTACATCGGCATGGCCGCATCCTCACTTAGCGAGCGACAGGAACTCCTGCCGCACCTTCTCGTCCTCGCGGAAACTGCCGAGCATGGCGGACGTAATCATCTCGGAATTCTGTTTCTCAACGCCCCGCATCATCATGCAGAGATGCCTGCATCGGAACACCACGCCCACGCCCTCCGCGCCGGATGCATCCCGAATCGCCTCCGCCACCTGCTCGGTCAGGCGCTCCTGTATCTGCATACGGCGCGCGAAGCAGTCCACGATGCGGGCGATCTTCGAGACGCCCAGCACCTTGCCACGCGCGATGTATCCCACCGCGCACGTGCCGAAGAACGGCAGCAGATGGTGTTCGCACATCGAGTAGACCTCGATGTCCCGCAGCACGATCATGTGGTTCGCGCCAGTCTCGAAGACGGCGTTGTTCAGCACGCCCCTCGGCGTCTGGCGGTAGCCGCGCGTGAGGAAAGCAAGGGACTTCGCCACGCGCGACGGCGTCTTCAACAGCCCTTCGCGCCCGGGATCCTCGCCTAGTTCCACGAGGAGCTGGCGCACGAGCGACGCGATTTTGCGTTCGTCCGGTTCACGGACTTCTGTCTTCTTCATTTTTCGCATGGCGGTATTCTATCAAACGTCCGCCCGCGCCGCAACTGCCCACTCGCCGAGCTTTTCGGTGAGCGAACGCCAACGGACGTAGCGGCGGGCGTAGTCGGTGGCGGATTCGGCGTCCGGCGAGGCCTCCGCCTCGGCGCGCGAAATCGTCTCGAGGATCGAGAAGTCGCCCCCCACGCCCGCGCCCACGCCCGCCACGAGCGCAGCGCCAAGCGCGGCCGCCTGCTGCCCGATCGCGGCACGCGCCACGCGGCGGCCGTAGACGTCCGCATAGATCTGACGCCACAGCGGCGAGTTCGCGCCGCCGCCCACGAGCGTAAGCGGCTCCGACACCGGCGCGAGGCGCGCCAGCTCGTCGAGCGCGCGCCGCAATCCGAACGCCACGCCTTCCATCACGGCGCGGATCACGTCGCCGCGCGTGTGCCGGAGGTCGAGGTTCGCGAACGCGCCGCGCAGCGCCGGCGTCGGGTCGAGCGAACTGCCGCCCGCAAGCGACGGGTTGAAGTAGAGGTCGTGCGCGCCGCGTCCGGCCTTCTCTGCCTCGGCGTCCATCGCCACGTAGTCCATCCCACCGCAGAGCACGTCGCGACACCACGTGTGCGACGTGCCCGCCGAGAAGATGGCGAGCGCGGAGGCGTACTGTCCCGGCACCACGTGGTCGAACACGTAGGGACGCGTGGCAACATCGAGGAGCGGCTTCGCGGAGGAGACGGCGATCCACGCCGACGACCCGAGCGAGCAGTACGCCCGCCCTTCCCGCCACGCGCCCGCACCAAGCGCCATGCAGGAGTTGTCCACGCCGCCCGCGACGACTTTCACGTCCTGCGGCAG
>CAMIVJ010000045.1 GCA_946401765.1 uncultured bacterium
AGCGACCTCGTGGGCGAGCGCGGCATCCTCATGGGCGCGCTCTGCGGCGTGATGGAGGCGCAGTTCTACACCCTGCGCGCGAACGGCCACAGCCCGAGCGAGGCGTTCAACGAGACGTGCGAGGAGCTCACGCAGTCTCTCATCCGCCTCGTGGACGAGAACGGCATGGACTGGATGTACTCCAACTGCTCGCAGACCGCGCAGCACGGCGCGCTCAAGTGGCGTCCGATCTTCCGCAAGGCCGTAGAGCCCGTCTTCAAGAAGCTCTACGCGAGCGTGAAGACGATGAAGGAGGCCAAGGAGGTCATCCGCGACACGGGCCGTCCCGACTACAAGGAGTTCATGGCCGCGAAGCTGCAGGACATGCACGACAGCGAGATGTGGCAGGCAGGCGCCGCTGTGCGCTCGCTCCGTCCGCACGAGAAGGCCAAGGCCAACGCCGCGACCGCCGCTGGCGTGAAGGGACGCAAGGTCACCAAGTGACGCGTCAGGCGGCGCGTCCGCACGAGACGCCGCCCCTGCCGGGGCGGCGTCTTTTGTAGGGAGAGCAAACGATATGGCACGGGACTGGCTGGTACTGCACGTTAAGCCGCGCACCGAGAAGAAGGTGATGATGTGGCTTGAGATCTACAAGTACCCCCGCTATCTGCCCACGTACACCAAGGTGCGCAAAGTGCAGCGGCGCAAGGTGCGCACGGAGATGCCGCTTTTCCCAGGATACGTGTTCACGCGCCTCGACCCGGCTGAGCGCGTGACGATGCTCAAGACGAATCTGATCGTGCGCACGATACCGGTGCCGCGTCCGCGCGAGGTGGTGCACCAGCTGCGCCAGATAAACAGGGCATCGCGCCTTACGCCTGCGCTGATGCCCACGGCCACGTTCAAGGCCGGCGACCACGTGAAGGTGGTTAGCGGTCCGTTCAGGGGCGTTGAAGGCTACGTGCGCCGCGAGGGCGCAAAGTCCACGATCGTCCTGAACGTGGACATCCTCGGCCAGGCCGTGGAGACTTCGATTTCGATCGTCGACTGCGAGCCGTTCGACGATGAGAAGAAGTGAGAAAGGAAACGCACATGAAGAGACACCTCCTTACACTTGTTGCGTCAGCATTCGCCGTCGCTTGCGCGGCGGCGCGCGTGGACGTGTATCCGCAGTGCTTCGAGCCCGGCGGATGGTCGCTTGACCCGCAGTTCATGGACGTGATGGGCTCGCCTTATCTGATCGCGCATGGCCTTGGCGTGCGCGTGATGGACGCGACCGCGCGCGTGACGGTGCCCGAGGCCGGCGAGTGGCGCGTGTGGGTGCGCACGCGCAGATGGGTGGAGGGTGCGGGCTCATTCAAGGTGTCGGTTGGCGCCAGCACGCTGCCTGCTGTCTTCGGCAGGGGGAAATCGGAGTGGACATGGGAGTGCGGCGGCGCGGTGAAGCTGGCGAAGGGCGAGGTGGAGTTGCGCCTCGTTGACCTCGACGGCTTCGACGGGCGCTGCGCCGGCGTGGTGCTGACGCAGGAGGCAACTCCGCCGGAGGGTGCTCTCACGCCGACGACTCAGCCTGTCGCGGAGACGGTGAAGGCCGACTTCGTGGTGGTGGGCGGCGGTCTGCCGGGAACGTGCGCGGCCGTGGCGGCGGCGCGAAGGGGAATCAAGGTGGCGCTCGTGCAGGACCGTCCCATGCTCGGCGGCAACGCCTCTTCCGAGATACGCGTGTGGAGCGGCGGCGAGGCGCGCTACGACCTCGTGCGCGAGCTTCGCGGACGCTTCATGAACCGCGACGGCAACCTGGCCCTGTGCGACGCGCGGCGCATGCGCATAGTTGCGGACGAGGCGAACATCGCGCTTCACATGAACACGCGCGCATTCGGAGTTGAGAAGAACGCGGACGGCACCATCGCCGCTGTCAAGGCGCTGGACCTTAAGCGCAACTGCGTGGTGCGGTTCGAGGCGCCGCTCTTCTGCGACGCAACGGGTGACGGATGGGTTGGCTACTGGGCCGGTGCGGACTGGAAGATGGGCCGCGAGGCGAAGAGCGAGTACGACGAAGAGCGCGCCCCGGAGAAGGCGGACGGCGACACGCTAGGCGCGTCGCTCATGTGGACGAGCGTTGCTGCGAACGCGCCAGTCAGCTTCTCCGCCCCGTGGGCAGAACCGCACGCGCAGGGAATCGAGGCGGTGAACGGAGAGTGGAACTGGGAGTACGGCATCCACCGCGACATGATCGCCGACGGCGAGGCGATACGCGATCGGCTGCTGCTCGCGATATACGGCGCGTTTTCGCTTGCGAAGAAGCGTCCGGAAAACGCTAACCGCGTGCTGGACCTGTGTCCGTTCCTGCTGGGCAAGCGCGAGTCGCGCCGCATCATGGGCGACTGGGTTTACTCCGAGAAGGACGTCACCGCGCGCCGCCGCTTCGAGGACGCGATCGCATCCGGCTCGTGGGGCATCGACCTCCACTACGACAACTACAAGAAGGGCGTGGACTTCCTCACCACGTGCTACGGTCCTCAGTATGGACGCTACTGGATCCCCTACCGCAGCATCTACTCGCGTAACGTCGCGAACCTCTTCATGGCCGGTCGCTGCTTCAGCTGCACGCACGTGGGGCTTGGAGGCCCGCGCGTCATCAACACGCTCTCGCAGCTCGGCGTGGCGGCTGGCGAGGCCGCGGCGATGTGCCGCGAGCTCGGCGAGACGCCGCGCGGCATCTATGCCAAAGGCCACGTGCGCAAACTTCAGAGAAGGCTCGGCGGCGCGTTCCCCGGTTCGCCCGATCCCACCAAGGCCAACTGGCGCTTTGTGGACGACGAGTCGAAGGGCGTCAAGTTCGGCAAGGGGTGGCGCAGGAACCACAACTCTAACGGCGAGCAGGTGGGCGACTTCGCCCATTTCGCCGGGAAGAGCGCAGAGGATGCTGTATATCCGCTGCCCGTGCAGAAGGAAGGGCGCTACGAGCTGATGGGGCGCGTTCCGTACAGCTGGGGTGCAAAGCCGGGATCGAAGACGGCGTGCGAGATCGCGAGCGGCGGACAGGTGAAGGCGTTCACGATCGACCAGGCGCAGGGCACGGGCATGTGGCAGAAGCTGGGCGAGTTCGACCTCGCGCCAGGCGCAACGCTCAAGATAATGCCGGCGAAGTCGTCCGGCTATGTGGTTGCGGACGGCTTTGCCTTGGTGCCGGCTGTCGCGCCGAAGGGCGTTCCGGAGCTGATGCGCACGTTCGGCGGCGCGGAGGTGAAGACGCTCGGAGACTGGCAAAAGGTGCGCGCGCCCGAGCTGCTCGCGAAGTTCGAGAAGGAGGAGTACGGGCGGCGTCCAGCGGCCGCCAACGACCGCAGCCGCGTCTCGTTCGACGTGTACGACGTGAGCGAGGCGATGGGCGGCAGCGCGATCAGGAAGCTCGTGCGCGTCACCTACAAGGGCCCAAAAGGCACGTTCTCGTTTCCTTTCACCGCGTACATACCGAAGGCGGCGAAACCCGTACCCGCATTCATCTTCGCTGCGAACATCAAGCGCGGCACGCTTGACGAGAAGCAGTGCCTGAGCAGCTACTTCTGGCCGGTCGAGGAGATCGTCTCGCGCGGCTACGCCACGGCCGCGTTCAGGTTCGACGTCGTCGCTGCCGACAAGAAGGGCGCCGGATTTTCGCAGGGTGTCTTTCCGGCTGTGCAGCCCGAGGGCGAGCGTAACGACGAGTCGTGGGCCACGCTATCCGCCTGGGCCTGGGCCGATTCGCGCATCCTCGACTGGATGGAGACCGAGCCTCTCATCGACGCGAAGCATGTGGGGGTTGTCGGCCATTCCCGCGGCGGCAAGACTGCGATATGGGCTGGCGTGACCGATCAGCGCTTCGCGATGGTATGCTCCAACAACTCCGGATGCAGCGGCGCGAAGCTGAACCACATCGATCTTCCGAAGTCAGAGCACATCAACCAGATATGCGGCAACTTCCCGTACTGGTTCTGCGGCAACTACCTCAAATACGCCGGGAAGGAGATGGAGATGGACTTTGACCAGCACGAGCTTCTCGCGCTGATTGCGCCCCGCCTCCTGTGCGTGGCCTCTGCCACCGGCGATGACTGGGCCGGGCCGCGCGGCGAATGGTGGGCGGCCAAGCTCGCATCTCGCGCGTGGGAGCTGCACGGCGTGCGAGGACTCGTGGCAGAATCCTTCCCCGTCCCGGAGGAGCCTCAACAGCTCGGCTGCATCTCCTACCATCTGCGCACGGGGCCGCATCTGCTGTCGTCCTACGACTGGAAGTGCTACATGGACTTCGCCGACAGGCATGGCTGGCGGTGAGACGGCCTGTCACGCCGATCCTGCCGGCAAACCCGAAACTCGAAACCAGAAACCCGAAACCAGAAACCAGAAACCAGAAACTCGAAACACTCAAACTTCCAAAACCATAACGCATCTAATTGTGCTATAATATCACGTATCCGCAATGCGGAAGAACAAGAAAGGCTATAATACAAAATGAAACTTGCTGATCTCAAAGGCAAAACCGTGGGCGTCTGCGTGTCGGGCGGCCTCGACTCTAAGACGATATGCTGCGTGCTGCAGGACGCCGGCGTGAAGGTGAAGGCGTTCTCGGCCAACGTCGGCCAGCCGGACGAAAAGGACATCAACGACATCAAGAAGAAGATGGCCCCCACGGGCGTTGACACGACGATCGTCGACGTCACCAAGGAAATGGCCGAGATCTGCTTCGAGACGGTCAAGTGCCAGGCCATGTACGATGGCGGCTACTGGAACTCCACCGGCATCGCGCGCGCGGTGACGGTGCAGGCTCTTCTGCCTGTCATGAAGAAGGCGGGATGCGTCGCGCTCGTTCATGGTGCGACTGGCCGCGGCAACGACCAGATGCGCTTCGAGCGCTACACCAACGTCCTCGACCCGAAGTTCGGCGTTTACGCCCCCTGGCGCGACGCCGACCTCCTCAAGAAGTTCCCCGGCCGCACGCAGATGGTTGACTTCCTCGCCAAGCGCGGCATCGTTGCCTTCGTGGGCACGAAGAAGAAGTATTCGACCGATGCGAACCTCGCCGGCCTCTCGCACGAGGCGGAGGACCTCGAGTCGATGGAGACCTCCATGCGCATCGTCAAGCCCACCATGGGCGTGTGGCCCGAGAAGGCGCCCAACAAGGTCGAGAAGGTCACGCTCTCCTTCGTGAAGGGCCGCTGCGTCGCCATCAACGGCAAGAAGATGACGCCCTACGAGGTGATGCTCGAGGCCAACAAGACCGGCGGCCGCAACGGCATCGGCATGAAGCATGCGCTCGAAAACCGCATCATCGGCACCAAGAGCCGCGGCGTGTACGAGGCGCCCGGAATGGAAGTGCTAAGCTGGGGCCTCAAGTACATCTACGAGGCGATCATGGACCGCCGCTCCACGCTTCTCTTCCAGCAGCTCTCCAAGCTCGTGGCCGACCAGATCTACGACGGCCGCTGGTTCGACCCCGCCACCCGCGCCGCGCGTGCAGCCATCCAGGTGTGGGCCGACAAGGCCACCGCCGACATCACGCTCGGCCTCTACAAGGGCAACATCTTCTTCGAGTCCCTCAAGGGACTGAAGTGCACGATCTACAACGAGGCCGACAGCTCGATGGAGGCCTCCAACGGACTCAACCCGCACAGCTCGCAGGGCTTCGCGGAGATCCAGAGCGTCGAGGCGAAGATGCTCGCGAAGTCTGGCCAGATCGTCGCCAAGTGACAGGATGATCGTTCGCCTGTTTGAGTTCGGGCCGCTCGTGGTGTGGGCAGCGCTGCTGTTCGCATTCGTGCGGCCCTTGCGTTTGGGCCGCGCGCGCAGCATTGCGCTGGGCGCGCTTCTTTTTGCCGCGTCGCAGAAGTTCCTCATATACAGGATCTTCGGCGGCAACGCGTTCGTTCCCGACCTGCCGGAACGATTCGTGAACTTCACCGGCTGGGCGTATTCCACCTGCATGCTCCTCTTCGCGGGCGTGTGCGCGTGGTGGACGCTGCGCGGATGCTTCCTTCTTGCGATGCGAATCGCGCGCAGGGGAAAGCGCGACGATCCGGCAAGACCTCGGAACGCGCTCGACGCGCCCATGACGCGCCGCGCGTTTCTTTCCATGCCGGCCGTGGCTGCCGGCGCCGCGGCATGGGGCATCTGGGAGGGAGTGCGCGTGCCGAGCGTGCACGAACTCGACGTGCAGGTGGTGGACCTTCCCGCCGCGTTCGACGGCTTCCGCATCGTGCATCTGAGCGATCTCCACTGCTCCCCGGCCGCGCGCAGAGGCCGCACGCAGGGAATTGTTGACGTTGTAAACTCGCTCGACGCCGATCTCGTGTGCATCACCGGCGACTTCGTTGACGGTTCGCCCGAGCAGCGCATGGACGACATGCGCCCGCTCGCCTCTCTGCGCGCGCGCCACGGCGTGATGGGCTGCTCCGGCAACCACGAATACTACCATGACTACGCCGAATGGCGCCCGATGCTCGAGTCGCTCGGCATAACGATGCTCGACAACGCGCACCGCATAATATCGCGCGGCGACGCGAAGATCGCCGTGGGCGGGGTGACGGATTTCGTGGCGCAGTACAACTGGCGGCGCGTGATGGAGGGCCCGGACGTCGCTAAGGCGTTTGCAGGCGCGCCTTCGGACGCATGCCGCATCCTCTTGCAGCATCAGCCGAAGAAGGTGGACCGCAACCGCGTGTGGGATGTGCGCCTGCAGCTCTCGGGCCATACGCACGGCGGCGCCATTCTCGGCTTCGACCTTCTTGTGAAGAGCATGAACGAAGACCATGTGCGCGGACTCTACCGCGAGGGAAATCTCGCGCTATACGTGAACTCCGGCACTGGACAGTGGGCGGGCTTTCCGCTGCGGCTCGGCGTGCCTGCCGAGATAGCGGTGCTGCGTCTGCGTCCGGCGTGATGCGCGGCGCTCAACCTCGGCGTAGACCTCCGGGCTGGAGGAGTTCGGCGATGTGGTTCACGGCGATCGGCATGCCCGCCTTGTCCGCGCCGCCTTTGAGCTGCATCGCGCAGCCCGGACAGTCCAGAACGAGGCGCGTCGCGCCTGAGGCCGCCACGTTCGCGAGCTTCTTGCGCATGAGCTCGGCCGATATCTCTGGGAACTTGGCTGAGAACGTGCCGCCGAATCCGCAGCAGCTCTCCTCCTCTGCAGATGGCACATAGTTGGCGGCGCGGCGTATGAGCGCTCGCGGTGCCTCGCGTACTCCGAGCGCGCGGCAGAGGTGGCAGCTTGCGTGGTATGCCACCTTTTCGTCGCTTCGCTCAAGCGGCAGGACCTCTGGCGGCAGATGCTCGTTTACGAACGAGCTGAAGTCCATGACCTTCGCCGAGAATTTCTCGGCGTCATTGCCTAGCATGCGCGCGTAGCCGTGCTTCAGATGCGAGGCGCAGCTTGCGCACAGCGTCACGATGAAGTCGCAGTCCTCTGCGAACGCGGCCACGTTCTGGCGCGCCACGCGTTCTGCGGTCTTCGCTTCGCCGAGCATTGCAAGAGGCAGGCCGCAGCACGTCTGCTCCATCGGGAACGTCACCTCGACGCCGCCTGCGGCGAGCACCTTCAGCGCTGCGAGAAGATGCTCTGGGTAGATGAAGTCCTGCGCGCATCCGGCGAAGAGCGCCACCTTGAGGCGTGGCGACGCGACGTTTGGCTTCACGGTGGACCACATTTCGCGGAACGCCTTTGGCGCGAGCGCGGGCAGAGACTTGAATCCCTGTTTCCCGAAAATCGCCATCGGCAGATGGCGCACGAAGCCGTCCTTGCCTGACACTGGCTTCTGCGCGAAGCGCATGAACTTCAGGAGCGTATGGAAGAGGCGTCTGTCGCGCATGGCCAACGATGCAATGCGCGCAGGCGCGGGCGAACCGTCCTCGCTCGCGAGGCGCGCGCGTATCTCCTGTATGAGCGCGGGCAGGTCTATGCCGCCCGAGCAAACCTCCTTGCACGCGCCGCATCCCACGCAGTTCTGGCACAGCTGCTTCGCGATCTTCCGGTCGTGGAAGAGATAGGTGAGCACAAGGCCTATCGCGCCGATGTACACGTGGCCCATGCGGTGCCCGCCAACGAGGCGGAAGACAGGGCAGACGTTCGCGCAGGCGCCGCAGCGCACGCAGCGGAACACCTGCGAGAAGAGAGGGTCGCGCGCAATGTCGGAGCGGCCGTTGTCGAGAAGCACGATGTGCAGGATCTTGCGTCCCGTTGGACTCTTCGCGCATGGCGTGGCGCCAGAGATGAACGACGTGTATGCGGTGAGGCGCTGCGATGTGGCGTTGCGGGGAAGAACGCGCAGCGCGGCGAGTGCGTCGTCGAGAGAGGGGATGAGCTTGTCGATTCCGGCGAGCGCCACGTGCACGGGCGGAAGGGTGTTCACTAGTCGCCCGTTGCCCTCGTTTGTGACGATGGCGATGGTGCCCGTCTCCGCGATGCAGAAGTTTGCTCCGGATATGCCCATCTCGGCGGCGAAGAATTTGGGACGCAGCTCGCGACGCGCCACTTTTACAAGCCTCTGCACGTCCTCGTGATCCTGCTTCTCGCCTGTTGCCTTCTCGAACTCGTCGGCGACCTGCGAACGCGAAAGGTGGATTGCCGGCATCACCATGTGGGAAGGGCCCTCGTGGCGCAGCTGGACGATCCATTCGCCGAGGTCGGTCTCGCACACGTCGAGACCCGCCTTCCCCAGGTGGGCGTTGAGGCCGATCTCCTCTGCGGTCATCGACTTCGACTTCACGATGTGCCTCACGCCGTTTTCGGCGGCTATGCGTTCGATGATCGAGCAGGCTTCTGAAGCGGTCTTCGCGAGGTGCACGACTGCGCCGCGCGATTCGGCCTCGGCCTTGAAGCGTGCGTAGAGGGCGTCCATATCGTGCGCGGCGGCGTCTTTTGCGGCGGCGATTGCGCTGATGAGGGCGGGACCGTCGATCTCGGAGAATGCGCGGTCGCGGCTTTCGCGGTATTCGACGGCGAACTTGTCGAGCGTGCGGCGCAGGAACGAGTCTTCGAGCGCCGATTCGATCTCGCGGTGGTAGGCGCGTGAGGATGTGGCGTTCATGCGTTGGCCTCCACTAGGACGATTACGAGCTCAAGGGGACCATGCACGCCGATTGCGCTCACGCGTTCTATGTCGGCGGTGCGGCTGGGTCCGGTGATGAACGATGTGTACGAGGCTCGTCCGACGGTCTGGCGCTCTCGGAGGAAGGGGGCTATGTCGGGGAGGTCTGGAACGATGTCGGAGGCGTTTAGTACGATGATGCTGATTTCGGGAAGCATAGTCGCGAGGCGGGTCTCCTCGTCGTCCGTCGCCACAACGCAAGTTCCGGTGGCGGCGATGCCGCGTGAGGCGCGTGCAACGTCCGACGAAAGTCCGGCGGTCTTGGCGCGTTCGCGTTCGCGCGCCACGGCGTCCCCCGCCTCGGCTTGCGACTTCACGCGCACCACGCGCGCCGACACCGCCTCCGCGCGCTCGGCGAACTGTTCTATGAGCGTCATTGGATATCCTTCTGGATGTTGCCTTTGTCCTTGAGCCGCATTATACCAAACGTTCCCCATTCCGCGCAAGGTGGCAATATGGTATAATGTTGTTTGGCAGGGGGACAGACCCCGCAGACAGTGGGGACAGTCCCCGAAAGTGAAGGAGAAAGATGAAAATAGGCAGAAAGATTCTGGCGATATTGGCAGTTTTTGGATTGGGGGTGTTCGCTGGCGAGGCGCAAGTGGAGGGTGTGTCCCCACGTCTCCCGACTGGAACGGAGTGGAAGGAGCCGGAGAATTTGTCGTTCGGGCGCGAAGAGCGTCGTGCGGCGTTCTCGAGCTTCGACACGCTCGAAAGCGCGTTGAAGATTCTTCCCGAGTTCTCGGAGCGCACGATCTCACTTGACTCTGAGACCGCGTGGAAGTTCAAGTGGTCGCCTGACCCCGCATCGCGTCCCGTCGGCTTCGAGAAGCCGGACTACGACGTTTCGGGCTGGGAGGTCATCAAGGTTCCCTGCTCGTGGCAGGCGTATGGCGCGAACGGAAAAGGCGGCTGGGGCACGGCACTCTATGTGAACCAGACGTATCCCTTCAAACGTGACCAGCCGGACGTCATGGGCGAGCCGCCGAAGGACTGGACCTCCTACGCCGCGCGCAATCCCGTCGGCTCCTACCGCCGCGACTTCGACGTGCCGGAGAAGTGGAACGGACAGGAAATCTTCCTCAAGTTCGACGCCGTCGATTCGTTCTTCTACCTCTGGGTCAACGGCGAGTACGTCGGCTTCTCTAAGGACTCGCGCAACCCCGCCGAGTTCAACGTCACGAAGTTCGTGAAGCCCGGAAAGAACGTCGTCGCGCTGGAGGTCTATCGCTACTCCGACGGCTCGTATCTCGAAGACCAGGACATGTTCCGCCTCTCCGGCATCGCCCGCTCGACCTGGCTTCTCGCCCGCCCGAAGACGCGCATACGCGATTTTACGGTGACGCCAAGACCCGTCGACAAGAACAACCTGAATGGAGATTGGGAGCTTGTGATAACGTTTGACCACCAATCTGTCTTCGATGATGGTCAAGATGTCACTGCAGCATTGTATGACTTCGGCGGAAATAAAATTGAGGCCGTCTCAAAAAAGGACCATGTTGAGGAACAGCTTTGTTCAATGTCATCAGAAGATGGCGAAGCATTTGATTTCTGCATAGAGGTCAAGACAGGATGTACGCTTTGTTATCATTCTCCCAAGCTTTGGAGTGCCGAGGAACCCAACTGCTACAAGTTGGTGATCAAGGTGGACGCGCAACATGCGACGAGCGATACGCAACTCACAACTCATAACTCACAACTCACAACTTCTGAATACGTCTCCTGCCTTGTCGGCTTCCGCACTTCCGAGGTACGCGACGGGCGCTACTACTTCAACGGCAAGAAGATCAAGTTCCGGGGCGTCAACCGCAGCGAGTCAGATCCGATGTACGGGCATTACGTGCCGCGCGAGAGGCAGCTCCAGGACATCCGCCTCATGAAGGAGGCGAACATCAACCACGTGCGCAACTCGCACTACCCGCAGGACGACTACTGGTACTACCTCTGCGACATCTACGGCATCTACGTTCTCGACGAGGCGAACGTGGAGTCTCACGGCTACTACTACGGCGAGGCGTCGCTCTCGCACCGCAAGGAGTGGGAGAAGGCGACTGTCGCGCGCAATCTCGACATGGTGCGCCGCAACCGCAACCATCCGTCCGTCGTGTTCTGGAGTCTTGGCAACGAGGCGGGGCCCGGCGAGAACTTCCAGGCCGCGTCCGCCGCTATAAAAGAGATGGATCCCTCGCGTCCAATCCAGTACGAGCGCGACAACTCCGTCGCGGACGTCGATTCCAACCAGTATCCGGGCGTGGACTGGACGGTGTGGAAGGCAAACGACCACAAGGCGAAAAAGCCATTCTACATCTCCGAATACGCGCACAACATGTGCAATGCGATGGGCAACTTGAAGGACTACCAGGACGCGATCGAGTCGTCGGACGTGATCCTCGGCGCGGCGATCTGGGACTGGGTCGATCAGGGATTGTACAAGGTAGGGACGCGCGTCCCGCGCGTCCGCGGTCACGCGGGACGCGTGACCCTACCAGCCGAACCGAAAGAGCCATTTATCATCGCCTACGGCGGCGACTTCGGCGACAAGCCGAACGACGGGCAGTTCGTGATGAACGGAACGGTCCTCTCCGACCGCACGCCGGAACCGGGCTACTGGGAGGTGAAGCACGTATTCCAGCCGTTTGTGTTTGAGTTTGCGAAGGATGGCTCTAAGGTGACGGTCAGGAACCTCAACTACTTCA
>CAMIVJ010000046.1 GCA_946401765.1 uncultured bacterium
CGCGGACAGGGAGTGGACGTTCCGCACGCAGTACGACGACCGCGCCGCGCTGTGGATCGACGGCGTTGACACGGGCCTGACCGGCTCCAGCTCGACCTCGCCCACCTGGAAGACCACACTTTCGAGCGGCTGGCATAGATTCCGCATCCAGACTGCGGACTTCACCGGCAACGCCGGACCTTGGAGCGGCAATGGTTTCGCCGTGTCCTATCAGGTCGAGGGTGGCGCAGAGACGCTCTTCTCTGAGCAGACGCTCGCGCTCTCCGTGTGCCCCGACGGCTTCATCCAGGGCGACGTGACGTTCGCCTCGAACGCGTCGCTTACGAACAACGTGGCACAGGGCGCGGCCGAGGTGTACGGCACATTTAAGGCCACGGGCACGGGCGCCAAGGTGTCGGGTCCGTTCAAGTTCAAGGGCGCGAAGCTCGCATACGCGAACGTGGCGCCCAACACGCGCGATCTCACGCAGCTCCTCGCGTTCGAGAACGCTTCTGACGACATGCTCGCTAACCTTGGCGGAATCGACGTCGACTTCGTCGCCGATCCAATTGCGGGCACTGTCACGGTTGGCCCTGCGTACGGCCTTGCGGCGGCTGATCTCGCGGCCAACGTGCCCGTGGCGGTGACGGTGAACGGCCAGCCGTTCGACAAGAAGTACAAGGCGCGCGTCAATGGCGACAACATCGAGATCGTGTTCCACCTCGGCTCGGTGATCTTCATCCGCTGATAGCGTCGCCAATGTGCGACTGGCGTGTTGACGTGATGCGTCGAGACGCGGTGCGGCAGTGCGTGCGAGTAGGTAGCGCGCACTGCCGCTGCCATTTGCCCCACTCGCCACGAACCACGAATCACGAACCACGAACCACGAATCACGAACCACGAACCACGAGCCACTAGCCACTAGGCGCTAAATATGCTAAAATATATTACATGAGACACCCGCTCTACACACTTTTATTGCTGTCTCTTGCGATTCCGCGTCTTTTCGCGGCGTCCGAGACGAATGCAGAACCGGCCAAGGCCGCAGCTCCTGTTCCTGTAAAGGCCGCTACGCCAGCTCCTGCCGCCGTTCCCGCGCCTGTCAAGGTCGCGCCGGCCGTTGTCCCTGCGCCTGCTACAGCCCCTGCGCCTGCAGCGGCGCCTGCGGCTTCAGTCCCTGTGAAGGCTGCCGTTCCTTCTTCGGCGGCTTTAGCCCCTGTACCTGCGGCAGCGCCTGCATCTGCGCCAGCCGTTGATGGTTCGACGCTGCTTGTGCCGAAGGATGCGGATAAGGATGCAGACAAGGATGCGGATGATGCTGACGATGAGAAGTCTTCTTCCGAGCCTGCCGAGAAGGAGAATCTGCCGGATCCGCGTTTCGAGCGCTACAAAACGATTATGGACAGGATGCCGTTCGGTCCGGAGCCCGCGGGATTTGATCCCGACGGAGGCTCGCGCGGCGCAGGTGGCGCCGATGCGATTGATCCAAACGCCATCCAGGAGCAGCTCTCCGAAGAGGCGCAGAGGATCCTCGCGTCCGTTAGGGTGAGCGCGCTCAACGTGACGCCCAGCGGAAAGGTGGCGGTAGGTTTTACCGACTCTTCCCAGCAGCCTGCGGTGACGTACTACATGAAGGTTGGCGAATCGCGCAACGGATGGTCGGTGAAGGACGCCGACATGAAGGCGATGACGGTGACGCTCGAAAAGGACGGCGTGGAGGCCACGATGAAGCTCGGCGAAGGTTCTGACGGCTCGAAGGGCGGAAAGGGTCCTTCTGGTGTCGCAGGACGCATGGGCGGGGGAAGGCCCATGATGGGCGGCATGGGCGGCATGGGCCGTGGCATGGGCGGAATGGGCGGCATGGGCCGTGGCATGGGCGGGATGACTTCCGCCGGCGGCATGAACGGCATGCCGCCCGCCAACGAGACTGGTAGCGACGCGCTTGCGCGCCTGCGCGCGCGCCGTGCGCAGAAGGAGGCCGAGAGACAGGCCGAGAACGCGCGCGTGACGGCTGCGGCCGAGCTTGCGCGCCAGGAGGCGCAAGCGGAGCGCGAGAAGGCGGCTGCTGAACGCGAGAAGGCCGCCGCTGCACGAGAGCAGCAGATGGAGGCGATTCGCCAGATCCAGGAGGAGATGCGCCGCAGGCGCGAGGCGGAGGAGCAGCAGAAGGCCGAAGCTCAGCAGCAGCAGCAACAGCAACAGCCAGAGCAGCCGGAGTCGTAAGGGAGGGTTGTCAGCCATGACAAGAACAACGCTTGAGATGTTCCGCGAGGAACTGCTGGCGACGGGTGAGTACCACACTCCGCCCGAGCGGCGCGCGGCGAAGACGCGAAAGCCGGGCGCATTCACCACGCTGGGATTCTCATGGAGCGTGTTCAGCGTGTTCCCGCGGTGCGCGGTGTCGGAATGCCTCGGAACGCTCAATACCGACAAGTGGGCGCATTTCTGCTTCTATCCGCTTCGGAAGGCCGAGAGCTACGGTACGGACGTGCACATGGAGGGGTGGAACAACCGCAAGAAGCAGGAGGGACCTGTGGTGTATCTCGCGAACCACATGTCCACGCTAGAGACGATTCTGTTGCCTTTCGTGCTCTTGACCTACGGGCCGTTCAACGTGGTGGTGAAGCAGTCGCTCTCGCATCTGCCGGGACTCGAGAAGGCCGCCGCGCACATGGGGCTTGTGCCGATCGGCAGGAAGAGTCCGCGCGAGGACCTGATGACGATCTTCGACGTGGGCGTGAAGCGCATAAAGGAGGGCAATTCCTTCCTGATCTTCGCGCAGGGCACGCGCCAGCGCGTGTTTGCGCGAAAGGGCTGGAGCTCGATCGGCACGAAGCTTGCGGAGAAGGCGGGCGTGCCGGTGATTCCGATTGCGGTGAAGACCGACATCCAGCCTACGCGTCCCGACGGCAAGGGATGGTTCAAGGACTTCGGCACCGTCGATCCCTCGAAGGAAATCCGCATCGCGTGCGGTCCCGTGCTGAACGGCACCTCCAAGGAGATGACGCAGGCGTCGTTCGACTGGATAAAGACCAAGCTGGATTCCTGGGGATTGCCTACGGAGGGGTGAGAAGTTTGAGGGTTCGAAAGTGTTAAGGTTTGAAAGTGTGAAGGTGAAATGAACTACGCTGAATGGAATGGGTTCAAGGGCGGACGCTGGGAGAAGGAGATCAACGTCGCCGAGTTCGTGCGTTTGAATTACCGTCCGTACGACGGCGACGAGAAGTTCCTCGCGCCCGCCACCGAGGCTACGGAAAAGCTGTGGACGAAGCTGCAGGATCTGCAGAAGGAGGAACGCGCGAAGGGCGGCGTGCTCGACATGGATACGGACGTCGTTTCGTCCATCACATCCCACGCCCCCGGCTATCTCGACAAGTCCCTCGAGAAGATCGTGGGCCTGCAGACCGACAAGCCCCTCAAGCGCGCGTTCATGCCATACGGCGGCATCAAGATGGCCGAGGAGGCTCTCACCACCTACGGCTACACGCCCAACCCCGAACTGCACCGCATCTTCACCGAGTTCCACAAGACGCACAACCAGGGCGTGTACGACGCATACACCCCCGAGATGCGCATGGCCCGCAAGAACAAGATCATCACCGGCCTGCCCGACACATACGGACGCGGCCGCATCGTCGGCGACTATCGCCGCGTGGCCCTCTACGGAATCGACAGGCTTATAGTCGGCAAGGAGCACGACCTGCCGATGTGCGGCGTGGGGTCGATGCCCGAGGACGTCATCCGCGGCCGCGAGGAGGTGGCCGACCAGATACGCGCCCTCAAGGCGATGAAGGTGATGGCCGCGAGCTACGGCTTCGACATATCGCGCCCCGCGCGCAACGCGCAGGAGGCGGTGCAGTGGACGTACTTCGGCTACCTCGCCGCGATCAAGACCCAGAACGGCGCCGCGATGTCCATCGGCCGCATCTCCACGTTCCTCGACGTGTACATCGAGCGCGACCTCGCGGCGGGCGTTCTCGACGAGCGCGGCGCCCAGGAGCTCATAGACCATCTCGTCCTCAAGTTCCGCATGGTGAAGTTCGCGCGCATCCCATCGTACAACGAGCTCTTCAGCGGCGACCCCGTGTGGGCCACGATCAACCTCGGCGGAATGTGCGAGGACGGCCGCTCGATGGTGACGAAGAACGACTTCCGCATCCTCCACACGCTAGAGACGATGGGCCCCTCGCCGGAGCCGAACCTCACCGTCCTATATTCGCGGCGTCTGCCGAAGGCGTTCCGCGAGTACGCGGCGAAGGTCTCCATCGCCACCAGCTCGGTCCAGTACGAGAACGACGACGTGATGCGCCGCGTGTGGGGCGACGACTATGCGATCTGCTGCTGCGTATCCGCCACGAAGACTGGCAAGGAAATGCAGTTCTTCGGCGCGCGCGCGAACCTTGCGAAGTGCCTGCTCTACGCGATCAACGGAGGCGTGGACGAGAAGACGCACCTGCAGGCGGGGCCTGAGCTGCGTCCCATCACCTCGGACGTGCTCGACTACGACGAGGTGATGCACCGCTACGAGCAGATGATGGACTGGCTTGCGGGCCTCTACGTGCATACGCTCAATCTCATCCACTTCATGCACGACAAGTACTACTACGAGGCCGCGCAGATGGCGCTCATCGACACCGACGTGCAGCGCACCTTCGCCACCGGCATAGCGGGATTCTCGCATGCCGTGGACTCCCTCAGCGCAATCCGCTACGCAAAGGTTCACGTCGTGCGCGACGAGAGCGGCCTTGCCGTGGACTACCGCGTGGAGGGCGACTTCCCGCGCTACGGCAACGACGACGAGCGCGCCGACGAGATCGCCGAGTGGCTGCTCGTGGAGTTCATGCGCAAGGTGAAGAGCCACCACACCTACCGCAACGCGATGCCCACCACTTCCATCCTCACCATCACCTCGAACGTGGTGTACGGCAAGGCGACGGGCTCGATGCCCGACGGCCGCCCCGCAGGCGAGCCGCTTTCGCCCGGCGCGAACCCCGCGTACGGAGCCGAGAAGAACGGTCTTCTCGCGTCGCTCAACTCCGTGGCGAAGCTTCCCTACGAGTACGCGCTGGACGGCATCTCGAACACGCAGACAATACATCCCTCCGCTCTCGGCAATTCGGAGGAGGAGCGCGTGCGCGCGCTCGTGTCGGTGCTGGACGGCTACTTCGCGCAGGGCGCGCACCATCTCAACGTGAACGTGTTCGGCACCGAGAAGCTAATCGACGCGATGGAGCATCCCGAGAAGCCCGAGTACGCCAACTTCACCATCCGCGTCTCTGGCTACGCCGTGAAGTTCATCGACCTCACGCGCGAACAGCAGCTCGACGTGATCCGCCGCACCTGCCACAAGGTTCTGTAGCCGTTGTCTAGTGACTTAGATGCCCGGCGGGGATAGCCTCCGCAAGTTTTCAAGGAAAGGCCATTGCATGAAAGCGATGTCATTTGTTGCCGTGATCGCCGTTGCCGCCGCTGCGCAGGCGGGGATGGACGCTCGCGCCCTTGCCGCCCGAGAGTTCGCCGATCCGCCGGCAGAGTACGGCGTCAACTGCTGGTGGTGGTGGCTCAACGGCAATACGGACAAAGCCGCCATCTCCCGCGAGCTCTCCGCGATGAAGGAGATGAAGTTCCAGGGTGCGATGGTGTTCGACGCCGGTGGATACAGTCAGGGCGGCCACGCGAACATCCCCGCCGGCCCCACATACGGCTCGGATGAATGGTGTGCGCTCTTCGCGCATGCGCTCGACGAGGCCGCGCGGCTGGGGCTTGAGATCGGCTTCAACATCCAGAGCGGCTGGAACGTCGGCGGCCCCTGCGTTACGCCGCAGTACGCCGCGAAGAAGCTCACCTCCTCGCACGTCGACGTCGAAGGCGGGAAGGGTGGCGCAAAGCTTCCAATGCCGCGAACGCGCAATGGCTTCTATCGCGACATAGCGGTGCTCGCCTTTCCGCTTGACGATGCGAACGCCTTGAAGGAGGGCGTGAAGCACCTTGATCTGAAGCTCGGCGCGAAAGAGGTTGGAATGAGCGCGGCGGACTGCCGTTTCCTCCTCGGCGACGGCAAGCCGGGCGTGAGGGATGCCTCGTCCAATAACGGCAAGGCCGCGGCCTGGGATGTGCGCCTCGGCGACATAGTGAACCTTACGCGGAAGATGCGCAGCGACGGTCGGCTCGACTGGACGCCTCCCGCCGGCAGGCGTTGGCGCGTGGTGCGCGTTGGCTACACATGCTCTGGCTCGAAGGTCTCCACCTCAAGCGGCGCATGGCAGGGCCTTACTCTCGACTACCTAAGCCGCGACGCATTCGAGTTCTACTGGAACGCGGTCGTGGAGCCGATATTCGCCCGCATCGACTCACGCCACATCGGCAGGACGCTCAAGTACATGGAGACGGACAGCTGGGAATGCGGCGGCATGAACTGGACGGACGGCTTCGAGCGCGAGTTCAAGAGCGTGATGGGCTACGATCCAGTGCCGTATCTCGCGGTACTGGGCGGCGCGGTGGTGGACGGCATAGCGGCCACGGATGCCTTCCTCGCCGACTTCCGCAAGGCGGTGGCGGGCGCGATATTCCGCAATCACTACAAGCGCTTCGCGGAGAAGGCGCATGCGCGCGGAATGGGGGTGCAGCCGGAATGTTCAGGTCCGCACGCGGGTCCGTTCGACGGAATCAGGAACTATTCGGCGAGCGACATAGTGATGAGCGAGTTCTGGTCCCCGTCGCCGCACCGTCCGAATCCTCCGCAGCGTTTCTTCGTGAAGCAGGCATCCTCGGCGGCGCACATCTTCGGCAAGCGCATCGTGGGCGCGGAGTCGTTCACAACCATCGGTCCGCAGTGGAACGACCTCCTGTGGAAAAGCCAGAAGTCGGCGTTCGACCACGAGGTGTGCTCGGGGTTGAACCGAGTCTATTTCCACACGTTCACGTCCTCGCCCGCCTCGATGGGCACGCCGGGCCAGGAGTATTTCGCGGGAACTCACGTGAACCCGCGCGTGACGTGGTGGAAGGACGGGGCGAGAAGCTTCATCGACTACCTGCGGCGCGTGCAGTCCGTCGCGCAGCGCGCCACCGTGGTTTCGGACGTTCTCTACTACTACGGCGACCATGTGCCGAATATCCTTCCGCTCAAGGAGGCGGACTTCGCGCGCGTTCTGCCCGGCTACGACTTCGACGCCGCTGACGAAAGCGCGCTTCTCTCGCTCAAGGTGGATAGGCAGGACCATCTCTACATGCCGTCCGGCGCCACGTACCGTGTTCTTGTGCTTCCTGACCACAAGGTGCTTTCACTTGCGGCGCTCCGGAAGGTGGCGGCGCTTGCCGAGGCTGGCGCCGCGATAATCGGGGAGAAGCCCGAACGCTGCGTGAGCCTCGTGGGAGGCGATGCGGCGCAGAAGGAGTTCAAGGCGCTTGCCGGCAGGCTGTGGGACGGCGCTGGCGGACGCAAGCCGCTAATAGCTTTCGGCGTGTCCGTACGCGAGTTTCTGCAGAAGGTGGTTGACGTAAGGCAGGACTTCACCGTCGCCTCCGGAGCAAAGCCTTCGGAGATCGACTACATCCATCTCTGGCTCAACGGCATCTCGGCGTATTTCGTGAGCAACCAGACGGCAGAGCCGCGTTCCGTGGTGTGCGAGTTCCGCGTGTCCGGAGCCGCTCCGGAAATATGGGATCCGCTTACGGGCAGAATACGTCCGCTCCCTGCATACTCCTGCAAGGACTCGACGACCGCGGTTCCGCTTTCCTTCGAGCCGTATGGCGCGTATTTCGTGGTGCTCTCGCTCGTGGACGACACGGACGGCCATGGCAGGGGCGGGCGCAACTTCCCCGAATACAAGCCCATTGCTACGCTTGAAGGCGAATGGCGCGTCGCGTTCGACACTGCGTGGGGAGGCCCTGGCGAAGTCGTGTTCCCGTCGCTCATGGACTGGACGCAGTCGAACGATCCAGGAGTGCGCTTCTATTCGGGCGCCGCCACGTACCGCAAGACGTTCAACTTCGCCGGCGATGCGGGCGGAAGGCTCCACATCGAACTGGGCGAAGTGCTTGACGTTGGCGTGGCGCGCGTCACGCTCAACGGACGCGATCTCGGCGTCGCGTGGACGAAGCCGTTCCGCGTTGACGCGACTGGCGTTCTCAGGAAGGGCGAGAACGTTCTCGAGGTGAAGGTGGTGAACTCGTGGCACAACCGCGTGTTCGGCGACCAGTTCATGGACGGCGGCAGGAAGTTCACGCAGACGAACATCCGTATCGGCAAGCGCAAGGGCGCGAAGCCATCCCCCTCCGGCCTCATCGGCCCAGTGCGCATAGTCTCCGAGCATTAGGGCGTTCTACATCCTACGCGCTAAATCCTGTACAATAAAGTCTTGGAGACAACCACGCATTTCCCCTTGTTAGGGCGTGGGTGGTCTGATATAATGGACCGCGTCAGGCAACAACGAAAGATACGGATTGTCTATGAAAAAGATTGTTCTTGCATTCGGTCTCGCCGTCGCGTTCGCGGCGGGTGCGGCCGTGCCCGTCCAGTTCAAGGTCGAGACCGACCATGCCGACTGCCTCTACCGCTGCGGAGAGAAGGCGTCGTTCACAGTCACCGTCACGGGGCCGGGCGGACAGAAGCTCGCCGCCGGAAGTTTCAATGCGAAGCTCGACAACTTCGGCGAGAAGGTCCTGGCAGAGAAGCGTGTGGATCTCGCGCAGGGCAACCCGTTCACGATTGCCGCCGCGAAGGATACTCCCGGCTTCATGCGCCTCTCCATAAATGCGGACGCGCAGGCGTTCACGCTGCCGAAGACGGCCGGGCAGGGCGCGTTCCACTGGGGCGTCGCATACGAGCCCGAGAAGATCCGTCCCGGCGCGGCGAATCCCGCGGACTTCGATTCGTTCTGGGCAGATGCCGTCCGCAAGTTGGACGAGAAGGTGCCAGAGGACGCGCGGCTGGAGAAGATCGGCGCCAAGAGCACGGCAGGCCACACGTACTACCGCATCAGCTTCGCCTCGCACGGCGGGCGGCGCGTGTGGGGCTGGCTCAACATGCCCGCGGGCAAGGGACCGTTCCCCGTGCGCGTGAACGTGCCGGGAGCAGGCATCGGCGCTAAGGGCACGGGCGTCTCCGACAAGGAGATCACGCTCACCATGAACGTGCACTCCTATCCCCAGCCCGATGCCGACGCCGCGCGCCAGGCCGCGTACAAGGCGCAGGACGAGAAGTACGCCGCGCCGTGCGGCGTGGCGCGCTACTGCCAGGCCGGCATCCACCTTTCGCGCGAGGACTACTTCTACTACGCCTCTCTCCTTGGCATCAACCGCGCGGTCAACTGGCTTTGGCGTCAGCCGCAGACCGACCGACGCAACTTCACCTACTCAGGCACGTCTCAGGGCGGCGGATTCGGGTTCATGCTCACGGGCCTCAACGGACACTTCACGAAGAGCTGCATCTTCGTGCCCGCCATCACCGACCTGCTCGGCTCGCGCCACGAGAACCGCCAGAGCGGCTGGCCTCGCATCATCGAGGCGCAGAAGCCCGAGAACCGCGCCGCCGCCGAGAAGAACGCGCCCTATTTCGACGGCGTCAACTTCGCCGCGCGGATCACCTGCCCCGTGCGCGTGGTCGTGGGCTTTGCGGACTGCGTCTGCGCCCCGGCTGGCGTCTACGCCGCCTACAACCTCATTCCCTCCAAGGACAAGAAGATCATACACGGCATCGGCATGGGACACCGCGTCTACCCCCAGTTCTACAAAGAGCTCGCCAAGTGGCAGCGCTAGCCGGGCGCAACTCATCAATATTTCATTTCCTGCAAACCTGCGCATCCTTCTTGCCATAAGATTTCATACGCACCGTAATCTCATTTAATGCTTTCTTGCTTGCCGCCTTTTTTTCTTGTGCGGGCGCAAGCGACTTTGATATACTTTTGCTGGGGAAAGTAAAGTAGAAAGGCAATGAAGATGAAATTAGGAAAGGTAATGTTATGTGCGGCGTTTTCCGCCTTGGTTTGCGAGACGGCATGTGCGCAGGTGGCTTCGGCCAACAAAGCGCTTCCGGTGCCGAAGAACGTGCCTGAGCTGATGAAGACGTTCGGCGGCGCTGACGTGAAGACGCGCGATGAATGGGAGAAGGTGCGCGCGCCGGAGCTGCTCGCGTGCTTCGAGAGGGAGGAGTACGGGAAGCGTCCCGCCGCGGCAGACGAACGCGGCCGCGTGTCGTTCGAGACGTACCGCGAAACCGAGGTGTTCGGCGGCAAGGCGGTCTGCCGGCACGTGCGCGTGAAGTACGACGGGCCGAACGGCAAGCACGTGTTTCCCATAACCGCCTACATCCCTAAGGCCGGGCGTCCCGTGCCCGCGTTCGTGTACATCGCGATCAACTTCCACACGAAGTACGACGCGGAAGGGGCAGTCGCGACGAGCGAATACTGGCCCGTCGAGAAGATCATCGACCGCGGCTACGCGACGGCATCGTTCCCTGTGATCAAGGTGGCGGCGGACAACAAGAACGCCGGATTCTCGCAGGGCGTCTTCCCGGCAGTGCAGCCCGCGAACGCGCGCGGCGGCGACTCGTGGGCCACGATCTCCGCATGGGCCTGGGGCGCGAGCCGCGTTCTCGACTGGATGGAGACCGAACCCGCCATCGACGCGAAGCACGTGGGCGTGGTGGGGCACTCGCGCGGCGGCAAGACCGCGCTCTGGACTGGCGCGACTGACAAGCGCTTCGCGATGGCCTGCTCGAACGAATCAGGCTGCAGCGGCGCAAAGCTGAACCACATCGACCTTCCGAAGTCGGAGCACATCGATTTCATGCTCAGGGTCCTCCACCACTGGTTCTGCGGCAACTACCGCAAGTACGGCGGCAAGGAGATGGAGATGCCCTTCGACCAGCACGAGATGCTGGCGCTGATCGCGCCGCGCCTTCTCTGCGTGGGATCGGCCACGGAAGACCACTGGTGCGGGCCGCTAGGAGAATGGTGGTCGGCGAAGCTCGCCTCCCCGGCGTGGGAGCTGTACGGCAAGAAGGGGCTCGTGGGCGACAAGTGGCCGGATCCCGAGAAGCCGCAGCAGGAAGGATGCGTCTCGTACCACCTCCGCACGGGAAAGCACTTCCTCACGCCATACGACTGGGACCGCTACATGGACTTCGCCGACAAGCATGGCTGGCGGAGTGCAAATGATCGCGCACGCAAATGACATTCAAAAGGCAAAAGAAATGAAGCATACAACACTGCCTTCATGCGCTGCAATGGCATGGTTATTTAAAAAAGCATCTGCACGCTGAGAAATCCAATGAGAGTTGTAGTTCAAGCTTTAGTTTTGTCGGTGATTTCCAGCATGGCGTTCGCGGGAGGGTATCCGTACGCGCCGGCTGCGCTGAACGACGTGAAGGTGACGGGCGGGTTCTGGCTTGCGCGCATCGAGACGAACAGGCTCGTGACTGTCAAGACCGACTTCCGCAAGTGCGAGGAGACGGGGCGCATCGCAAACTTCGAGAAGGCCGCGCGTCGCGAGAAGGGCGGCTTCAAGGGCGTGCCGTGGGACGACTCCGACGTGTTCAAGGTGATCGAGGGCGCGGCCTACACGCTCGCGCAGCATCCCGATGCGGAACTCGACCGCTACCTCGACAACCTCATCGTCCATATCGTCGGCGCGCAGGAGCCGGACGGCTATCTCTACACCGCCCGCACGCTTGGGCACAAGGTACCGATGATGGGTCCGAAGCCGTTCAGCAATAACCGCGACGCATGCGAGCTCTACAACGTGGGCCATCTCTACGAAGCCGCCGTGGCGCACTACGAGGTGACGGGC
>CAMIVJ010000047.1 GCA_946401765.1 uncultured bacterium
GACAAGGCCATGCGCGACAAGGGCGAGCGCGACGAGCGCCGCGAGAAGATGGCCCACATCTGCAAGGTGCTCGCCACCTACGTGCCGGACTACGAGCGCTCGCCGGAGTGGAAGTAGCATGCCGGGGCGCGGCGCCATAGCGGCCTGCGCCGCGTTCGCGGCGGCACTGCTTGCGCTTGCTCCGTGGATATGCCGCATGGAATGCGGCAAGGCGCCGCCGCGCGAGATATGCCTTGCGGGCAGAACGTTCGCGCCGGAGAGTGGGAGCTTCCCGAAGAAATTCGCGCAGTCGCCGTCGGCAAGAGGAACCATCCCCTGCATCGTCGTTGCGTCGCGTCCCGTATCCCGGCAGGTGCGCATGCGGGCGGAGGCCTTGGGCGCGCGCGTGGCCGGGTTCGTTCCCGAGAACGCGCTGCTAGTGGAGGTGGACGATGCGGCGCTCGCGCACATCGCGGGAGACCCGCTCTTCGACGCTGCCGTAGAGTTCATGCCGCGCGACAAGATGCCCGGTTCGCTGATGAAGGCCGACGTGGATTCCCTTGGGATTCGTGTTGTGCCGATGGCCGCGCAGGACATGGAGCGCATCGCGTCGTTCGTGAGTGCGAGCGGCGGCCGGGTGATGACAGATGCACCGGGAGCGGGCGGTGCCGTGAGCGCGGTGGTGTCTCGTTCGCTCGTGGATGCTCTCGCCGCGCGGGGCGACGTGTGGAGAATCGAGCCTCTGCCGCATCCGCGCCTGATGAACGACGTGGCCGTCAATCCCGGTCTGATGAACGTGCGCGGTGCGTGGGAGATTCACGGCCTCACTGGCGAAGGGCAGGTCATATCCACTTCCGACTCCGGCATAGACACGGGCGACGTCGCGACTTTGCATCCCGACTTCTTCGGACGCATCGCCTTGCTCACGAATTCGGTTCCGGCGGCGTCTCTGGCCGACTACGAAGGGCATGGCACGCACACGGCGGGATCGATCGTGGGCACCGGTTCATGTTCCGACGGGCGGATAAAGGGCGTGGCGCCGGGCGCAAGGCTCTACGCGACGGGCATAGTTCTTTACTCGGAACTCCATGTTCTCACGAACTTGACCTGGGAGACGTTCTCGGCTTTGTTCGATCCGGCCGGAGACTCCTCTGCGCGGATACATTCCGCCAGCTGGACGGTCGACTACTACGGCGCCTATTCGTCGCATGACGCGGAGATCGACCGATACGTGTGGAACTCGCCGTGCTTTCTGCCCGTGATTGCCGCGGGCAACGATCGCGGAGACAGGGCGGTTAACATTCCCGCCTCGGCAAAGAACGTGGTCGCAGTCGGCGCCACGGAGAGTCTGCGCAGCGGCGAATCGCTGCCGTACGTTGGCAGCAGGGCCGACAACGCCTCCCAGGTGGCGGACTATGCGACGTATCCGGCATGGGGCTCGTCGAGGGGACCGACGACCGACGGGCGCATCAAGCCAGACCTGTGCGCGCCTGGCACGTACATTCTCTCCACGTTCTCGTCTGTGACGGGCAGGGGCGACCTGGGGTATGGATTGGGCGGCGAGTCGTCAAGATACGCCTACAACTGCGGCACGTCGATGGCGTGTCCGCTAGTGGCAGGCGCGGCCGCGCTGGTGCGCCAGTGGCTCGTGGAAAGGCGAGGGATGGAACGCCCGTCGGCCGCGCTCGTGAAGGCGGTGCTTCTCGGCGGCGCGCATGACATGGTGGACGACGAGGGCGCGCAGTGCGGCGGCGAGGCGCCGAACAACGTGCAGGGATGGGGACGCATCGACCTCGAGGAGACGCTGTACCCGTCAAACCGCGCCGTGCGTCTAGAGGACTGGATTCCGTTCTCGCTTGGCAGCGACTTCATCATCTCCGTTGAGACCACGAATACTGCCCCGCTCGAAGTCCAGCTAGTGTGGATCGACCATCCCGGCACCGAGGGCATGGGAAGGGCGATCGTGAACGACCTCGATCTCGTGGTCGCGAACGAGACTGCCGGCGGAACATGGCGCGGCAACGGCGTGAGGGAAGGCGACCGCGTGAACACCGTCGAAAGCGTGCGCATCGACTCCGCTGCGCCTGGACGCTACTTCGTGCATGTGAAGGGTGTGACGGTGCCGTACGATTCCGAGGAGGGCGGCGCGGCGGCGTTGTACGTACGCGGCGCGTTCGCTGCCGAGCAGGAGGCGGAAGGGGCGAAGGGGATTGTGCCGCTTTGCAGGCGAACGCAGTTTCCGCTTCTTGGCGACGAGGGATATTCCGCGCTCTCATGGCATCCGTCCGGCAGCGTGGTGTGCGTGACGGTGCCTGCGGATCTGCCGCATGGAGGCGAGGTGCTTTCGGGGTTCGTGAGGACGGATGACGAAACGGGCGAGCAGACGACGCTTGGCGAGCAGCGCCTCGCCGAGGTGGAGGTGGCCGAGCCGGGGTGCGCGGGCGAACTGCAGCATGACGCGGCGGGGCGCATGGCCACTTCGTTCAACGTGGCTCTTGACGGAGCGCGCGACGTGCGTTTCCTGTACTATCCCGCTGCGGAAATGAACTCCGAGACAGGACTGCCAGAATGGTGGTGGCGGCGTTATCTCGCTGGCGCCGCGCCGCATGGCGCGGCATGCGGCGCGGATGACGATGCTGACGGTGACGGAGCTTCCAATGCGGCGGAGTATGTGGCCGACACGGATCCGCTAGACCCGCTTTCCATGCTGTGCATCACGGCGTTCTCGCCCACGAACATCGCGTGGAAGGGCGGTGTGGAGTCCATGCAGGTGCTGGAGCGCGCCGAGGGCATTGAGCCCGGTGCGTCGTGGCATGGAGTCTTCACGAACAATCCGCCAACGAAGACAGAAGAAACTCTACCGCTCGCCCCCGCCGGCCCTCGCGCATTCTACCGCCTCCGAGCGCTCGGCCGCTGAAAAATCCAGGCGCTAGTCACTATATCGTGTAATGGCGCAGGCACTCGCCGTCGAAGTAGCCGAAGGAGCAGGAGGAGCCGCCTTTGGGCAGGGATATTGAGCCGGGATTGAAGATGGAGAGCCCGCATTCAAGGCGCTTGAGCTCGGGAACGTGGGTATGGCCGTGGGCGAGGACGGTGCCGATTCCCACGGGAGGAAGTCTGTGTTCGTTCCAGAGGTGGCCGTGCGTGAGGAAGAACGTTTCGCTGCCGGCGTCCATTAGAGCGTAGTCTGCCATCATCGGAAAGTCGAATAGAAGCTGGTCAACCTCGGCGTCGCAGTTGCCGCGTACGGCCACGATCTTGTCCTTCAGTCCGTTGAGGATCTTCGCCACCTTCTCTGGGTCGTAGAAAGAGGGCACGCCGTTGCGCGGCCCATGGTAGAGCAGGTCGCCCAGCAGCGCGATACGGTCGTATCCAAGGGCGTCCGCCGACGCGAGCGCGCGCTCGAGCGTGGACGGTACGCCGTGTATGTCGCTGAGAAAAAGAATCCGCATTTCATTCTCCTGTGTTGTGCGGTGCATATTATACCATATTCGCGGCCTTTCCCGCCCAGTAAGGTAGCGGCTATTTCCAATTGACGGTTTAGCCGCCGTATTGTAAAATATGAACTATGTTCTGGGGAAAGAATGCGTTCCTCAGGTTGCGGCATACAAAAAGAAAGGGCGACGGTATGGCAGTTTGTTCATTCAGGCGCATGGCGGCGGCGTTCATCACGGGCGTGGCCATGTTTTCCGCACCTCTACTCTTGGCGGATGCCGTATACACTCCGGCAAGCGAAAGCTGGGGCACAGAGTTGACCGTGGCTGAAGGCGAGACGGTGGTAATCGACGGTGGCCAGGATGCGATATGGTCTGGCGCTGTGACCGTGAGCGCCAACGCGGTTCTGAAGACGCGCGGGGCGATCACGATCTCCGGCACCGTCACCGTGGCGGTAGGCGGCACGCTCGACGTTGAGAGCGGAATCGCCAACTGCGCGTTCGGCGCAAGGCAATCTTCCTGCGCTGATCTGGCTCTATGAGGGAGATAGAACATTTAGGTGACAATTCAGCGACGGCTTTCTGATAGAATACGTGCGCAAAAGAAAGGACGCAACTTATGCAAAAAACAGATTATGCCAGATTGTCGGGCATCGCCATGTTGGCGCTCCTCTGCATCGCGGAGGTGCGTGGCGCAGTGTTGAACCTTTCTGGGGCGTACACTGCGGACTACGACTACACCGCCACGGAGAACACCACGATCAACCTCAACGGCGTCACCTTCACCGACTGCTGCCTCAAGCTCCGCGGCGACAAGACGTTCACGATCAACCTCGTGGAGGGCACTCAGAACGTCTTCACGATGGACAACGACAACAAGGAGCTCATCAAGGCCACGAAAGACTCCAACATCGTGTTCACCGGCAATGGCATACTCGAGCTCACCAGCACGAAGCGCATCACCGACAACAAGCAGCCGTCCGGAATCCTTGTGTGCAACAACCTCACAGTGCAGGGCGGCGACATCAAGGTCACGTTCGACCAGGACAAGAGCGACACGTCCTGCATATTCGTGAAGGGCAACTACCTGCAGACCGGCGGCAAGGTGAAGGTGGACATGAACAAGAAGAACTGCACGAACGAGTTCGCCGGCGTGCATCTCGACACGGCCGGCACTTCGTTCACCCTTTCGGGCGGCAAGTTCTCCGCCGAGATATCCGGCACCAAGAGCCGGGCGATAGACCTCAAGAAGTCCTGCACCGCCACGTTCAGCAACTGCGAAGTTTCTGCGGAGTTCGAGGGGCCTCAGGGACGTTTCGTGAACGGTGGCTCGATCGTCTTCGACAGCGGCACCTACAACTTCACCACGAACATCACGTCGAAGATGACGTCTGCCTACTACCCCACGGCAATCAGCGCGGTAAAGGCCGACTTCTCCATCGTCGTGAACGGCGGCGACTTCGAAGCCGATCTGCCGCTTGTCGACAGCGAAGTGTTCACCACTGACTCGGAGACCGGCACTTTTGTGACGATATACGACGGCGATTTTGATCTTGTGTCGGGGAACGACTGCATCCACGCGAACGGCAACATAAACATCCACGGCGGCAAGATACGCGGAGTCTCCATCTATGACGACGTGATAGACGCGAACAACAACATGACCATCTCCGGCGGATCGATACGCGCATGGTCCACCGCCAGGGAGGCGCACGGGCTAGACGTGAACAAGGGCAGCCGTCTCACGATCTCCGGCGGCACAATCGTGGCGACCGACGGCGTTGACGCGATAAAGCTGGGCGATTCTGGTTCGAGCGAGGTCGGTAAGGTCACGTTCACCCAGCCCACCTACTACGGCACGGTTTCGGCCGACGACTTTTCCGCGAAGTATCTCGTGCTCGATGGCGCGACGAACGACGTTCCGTTCACCATCAAGACCAGGCTGCCCGACTTCCCTGCGGGAAGCAGCTTCAACCTTCTCGTCAGCGTGCCGGGCCGTACTGCCTCAGTGCCTGAGCCTAAGACGGTGGCCGAGGCGTATGCCGACGCCAACAGCCGCACGCCTATCGTGTTCGAGAAGAAGGCCACGGCGAACGGCCGCACGATCACCACCAGGGAGGGCGACGTGCTGGAGGTGCCTGCGCACTACGACGTCTCCCCGTCGCCGGGAAAGTCGAAGGTGTTCACGCTGCAGCTCAACGACAATGCGGCGCCGGAGTATTCCAATCTTGAAACTGACGGAGTCGCCACGATTGCCGTGGTGGGAGACACGGTGTATGTGGGCGTGCGCACGCTCTCCGGGCTCGTGTACAGGCTGGTCTCGGCGAGCGGCCTCTCTGCCGACGACGAATGGACGGAGCTGGGCGATCCGATGACCGGCACAGGGTCCGCCGAGCGCCTGCAGTGCGCGCGCACCGCAGACCATGCATTCTACAAAGTGAGGGTGAGCGACTGATGGCTGCAGCGGCCGACATAGTCAACCGGTACGAGTCGAAGTACATCATTCCGCGCTCCCTCGTCGCGGAAATACGCGAGTACGTGCGTCCGTTCTGCGAGCCGGATCCCCATACGCGCGGCGATCCTCCAGAATACATCATCACCACCCTCCAGCTGGAGACGCCGTCATACGCGCTCCACTACGCGAAGGAGGACGAGATGGACGCGCGCTTCAAGATGCGCGTTCGCACGTACGGCGAGATCGGCAGCGCCCCCATATTCGCCGAGATCAAGGCGAAGTTCCAGCGCACCATAGTGAAGGCGCGCGCGTGCGTGCCTTTCAACGCGTGGAACGAGGCGCTGATCTTCGGCTCGCGTATTCCGCCGATCTTCAAGAACAAGAAGCAGGAGATCGACTTCCTCAAGTTCCGCCGCGTGGTGTGGGAGACTGGCGCGCGCCCCGAGACGCTCGTTCGGTACACGCGCGAGTCGTACATCGGCGTGGTGGACGACTATGTGCGCATAACGTTCGACAGGAAGCTCCAGTACCAGCGCACAGACTCATGGACCGACTTCGGCCGAAGCGGCGTGTGGCGCGGCATGGACTCCTGCACCGCGCAGGGTTTCGGCCTTCCGTATTCAGGCGTGGTGCTAGAGGTGAAGACGTACAACACCGTGCCCTCGTGGGTGCTGGAGCTCGTGAAGCGCTTCAACCTGTGCCGCAGCGGCAACTGCAAATATTCAACGGCCATCTGGCGGGAAGGGGCCTTCGGCGGCTATCCCGGCACAAACTTCGCCCAGCAGGCGATGCTTTCGGCCATCTAGCGAAAGGATGCATTTGAAGTGAACACCGCAAACGAATATCTTGCCCAGTTTCTAGGCGGCGGCTCCACCGCGTTCTCGCCAACGATCATCGTGGCGTCGATGGGGCTTGCGCTGCTGCTGGCCCTGCTATGCGCCGTGGTGTACCAGTTCACGTTCCGAGGCTTCACGTATTCGCGCACCTTCATCCACTCGATGGTGCTGGGCTCCATCGTGACGTGCATGCTGATCATGGCGGTGGGCAGCAACCTGGCGCGCGGCCTCGGCATCCTCGGCACGCTCACCATCATCCGGTTCCGCACGCCGATACGCGATCCGCGCGACGCGGTGTTCCTCTTCGCGTGCCTCGGGGCGGGGATCGCCTGCGGGGCCGGGGCGTATATGGTGGCGGTGTCGGGCAGCCTCTTCTTCGCGGCCACGGCCTTCCTGCTGCATGTGCTGCCGTTCGCGAGCAGGCGCGACTACGAGGGAATGCTGCGCTTCTCGATGAAGGTGGGCGACAAGGACGCCGAGGCCGAGCTGGAGTCCATTCTCGTGAAGTACTGCAGCTCCTTCTGCGTGCTTGGCGTGTGCGACGCCGTGCAGGGGGAGGAGGCTGAGTTTTCGTATCAGGTGAGGCTGCTAGACCCGTCCTACCGCAAGGACCTGGTGGCGGCGCTGAAGAGCGCGGGGTGCTTCGCCTCGCCGGTGCTGCTTCTGCAGAGAAGCACTGTTGAACTGTGAGGTGCGTGTAATGGAGAAGTCGTATAGACGTCCACGTCTTGGAAGGCCAATGCGCCAGCGTCTGCGCGCTTTCGTGCGCGTAGTGTGCGGCGCTGCGGTGATCGTGGCGGCGGCTGCCGTGCTGATGTGGCTTTTCGGGCGCGAGAGCGAAGTGCGCTTCCGCGGGATCGTTGATTCCGGCGCGGAGAACGTGGGGCCGGTGGAGGCGGCGCGCATCGTCTCGATCGAGGTGGAGCCGGGGCAGCGCGTGAAGGCGGGCGATGTGCTGGTGCGCTTCGATCCGGCGACGCTTCTTGCCGAGCAGGCGCTGAACGAGGTGAAGATACGCGAATGCGAGCAGAGCGAGGAGAAGCTTCGCGAGAATCTGCGCGAGGCGGCGAGAAGAGGCAGGCAGACGGTGCGCGAGGCGTCCGTGGCGCTTGAGGAGCGGCGGATGGAGCGCCTGCGCGAGCAGGCGGAGCTTGCGGCGCTTGACGCTGAGATCGCGCGGCTCAAGCCGCTCGTCGAGAAAAAGCTGGTGAGCGAGCTGGAGCTTACGTCGCTCAGGCCGAAGGCCGACGCGCTCAGGGGCACGGTGGGCGGCTACGAGCCGCTGCTGAAGGCCCTGGAGGAGCGCCTTCACGAGGCGCAGGACGGCCTGAAGGAGCTTGAGCAGGAGATTGCCGCGTTCGAGGCGCGCGCGGCGTCCTCCACAAACGCGACTCTCCGCGCGGCGCTCAAGCGCTACGAGGATATCCATCGCGTCGATTCGTCGGTGCTGCGCGCTCTCTCAGACGGCGTCGTCTCGCAGGTGTTCCGCCGCGCGGGCGACATCGTGCCGGCGGGCGAGGCCATCGTGCGCCTCGCCTCTGCGCCTGATGCTCGCTTCGTCACGGGCATGCTGCCTGCGGACCATCTCGACGACGTCCACGCGGGCGACGAGCTTCTCATAAGCCGCGCGGTGCTTCCCGGCCTCGGCGCGCAGAGCCTTGTGGTCACCGGGCGCGTGGAGACGATCGACCCTGAAGTGCTCGACTTCTTCGACCCGATGAATCCTGCGCCCCGCGTGCCGGTGCGCGGGCGCAAGGTGCGCATCCGCCTTTCCGGCGACGCGGCGGCGTTCATCCCCGGCGAGTCTGTGCTGATCTCCGGCAAGGCCGGCGGCGAGGGTTTCGTGGAGCGTCTAGCGCACATCTTCAGCTCCACTAACCAGCCTGCAAAGGAGGTCGGCTCGTGATGGTGCTGCGCATAGCCGCGCTTGCGTGCATGGTTGCGCTTGCCGCAGCGATCCGGGCCGAGGCTCCGGCAGAGGCGCCCGCGTCGTCCGCCCAGTCCGTTCCCGCCAGGCCGGCGGGCGGATGGAGCTGGGACGAGCTTGCGCGCCTCGCCGGCGAACGCGCCGACAAGGCGAAGATCGAGTTCCTCAAGGCGGCGGCCCGCCGCCAGAAGCTCGACGCCGACCTCGCCTGGAAGGATCCCCAGCTTCGCATAGGCCACACGTGGGAGGATAGCTGGCAGCGTTCGCGCCACCGCCATCCGGATCTGCGCGAGATGCCGGAGAACGGATCTGGCGACACATACACGGCCACGCTGCGTCTCTACATCTCCAATCCATTCGTGAACCACTACGTGCGCCGCGCCGGCGAGGCTTCAATACAGTCGCTCGAGGCTCGCGCTAAGGCCGAGCAGTACGCGATCTACTGCGAGGTGAAGTCGTTGTGCCTTGATGAGGAGCGCCTCAAGCGCGAGCACGCGCGCCGCGTGGAGGCGGAGATGCTGTGGACGCGCGTGCGCCAGTGCCTCGACAGGCGCATGAAGGAGGGCGTGGTGAAGTCTCCGCTCGACGCGGTGAAGGCCGAGATCGCGCGCGAAAGGGCGTCCGCCCGAGCCGACGAGGCAGCGCAGGAGCGCCGCCAGATACGCCGCGAGATAGCCTTCCTCGCGGGAATTCCCGAACGTGAGCTTGTGATCCGCTACACTCCACCGGAGCCGCCAAGCACGAACGTGGCGTTCGCGGCGGCGCTCGCCGAGGTGGCCTTCGCGCGCCGTCCCGACCTTGTGGGGGCGCTTGCCGAGCTCGAGAGCGCCCGCGCCAACGTAGGCGCGGCGAAGGCGGCCCATGTGCCGTGGTTCGACTTCGTGGAGGGATCGTACGCGCACAGCTCAGGCAGAGAGCGCGACTGGGGATCGTACAAGTCCAGTCTCGGCAATGAGTTCTTGGACCGCGGGCACAAGCACGACCATTCGGACGACTGGCAGATACGCGCCGCGATCACGTTGCCGATATTTACGTGGTTCGGCAGCTCGGTGAAGATGTCGCGTCTCGTCGAGGACGCCGCCGACGTGCGCGTGCAGGGGCTGCGCGCGGCGATAAAGAACGAGGTCGAATGCGCGCTTGATGACTTCCGCGCATCAGACCTGCGATACGCCCGCATCTCCAAGGACGGCATCGCCTTTCTCAAGAAGATGGAGGCCCGCCTTTCCGAGTTCGCGGAGTCGGCCGCCGTGAAGCCCGACGATGTTTGCCGCGCGCAGATCGAGCTGCTCGACTACCGTTCCTTCAAGGACGAGGCCGAATTCGACTGGGTGGAGCGGATTCTCATGCTCGAGACTGTCTCCGGCGGTCCTCTTCCCTACAATGCCGCCACATCCAAGTGACGGCAAGTCGCGTTTTGATTTTTCGCGATTTTCCACTTGCACGCAAATGCAGAAATGTGCTAAACTGTAGTCAGAAATTCATGGGGGCGCTTTCGGGTTTCCCGGGGGTGCCTTCGGAAGTCGGCGCGAGCCGACGTTCTCTGGATGCGTTAGCGGGCGGTCATCGTAATTAACTAATTACGGCTCTTCTGCTGACAGACGAGGACACGCTTGAGGCGCGTGAAGGGGAACGAAGGCGAACGACGGCGTTTTTTAGGCGTGCGGAAACGTGCGCCGCCGCCGAAAGGCGTGGTGGCCAGGCGCGGGAATCCGTGCCTGGCTTCCGTTTTCATTTGCAGCGAGACAGGTTGACGGCATGAGAAAGCATTGGTTCTTCGATTTTGACGGTACGCTCTGCGACACGGAGGCGGACATAAAGGCCGCGTGGCGCGCGGCCATACGCGGCCTTGGCCGCGAATGCCCGCGCTTCGACGCGGTGTACAGAACGGGGCCCACTCTCGACCAGGTGGCATACGAGCTTTTCGACGACGCCACGCCCGAGCTGGTTGAGCGCATACGCGCGCTGTTTCGAGTGTCGTACGATGCGGGCGGCTTTCCGCTCACGCGTCCCTACCCGTGGGTGCAGGGCTGGCTGGACGCCCTGAAGGCCGATGGCTGCAGCATATACGTGGCCACGAACAAGCGCTTCTCGCCGATGGGCGCGCTGATGCGCAAGATGGGCTGGGAGACGTTCTTCGACGGCTACTACTCGTTCGACATGTTCGAGGGCGAGCGGCTGAAGAAGAGCGAGCTGCTGACGCGCGTGATGCAGGACCGCGCAATCGCGTCCACCGACGCCGTCATGGTGGGCGACACGCGCGGCGACGTGGAGGCTGGCAGGGCCGCAGGCCTCTACACGATAGGCTGCACGTGGGGATACGGCACAAGAGAGGAACTGGAAGGAGCGGATGAGATCTATGACGCGGGAAGATTTCAGAAATAGGGTGGCGGCCGTCCTTGAAGTGCCGCAGGTCGAGGACTCCACTCGCTTCAGGGAACTGCCAGGATGGTGCTCGCTGCAGGCGTTCGGCCTCCTCGTGATGCTGGAGAACGACTGCGGCGTGCGCCTCGACGCGGCGCGCTTCGCCGAACTGGAGACGGTGGGAGAGCTCTATGAAGCCGGATGACGAGCGACTGCCGGTTGTGGACGTCGCGGCAGAGCGCAGGAGGCGCGCGCGCGACGGCGCTATGCGAAGGCGCCTTGCGGACAGGCTGGTGCCTGGGCTGCCCGTGGACGCCGACGCCGCCGAGCTGCGCATCCCCGAGGTGAGGGTGGGTTCGCTGATGGGGACGCTCGTGGAAGAGCTCACCGCGGTGAAGGAGCCTTTCTTCGACACGGTTTGCGAGCGCTGGAAGGATGTCTGCCCCGACGTGCCGGCGCGTCCGGGCCGCTACCGCGACGGACGGCTCTTCCTCTACGTGGGCACATCTGGACTCGTCTTTTCGCTGCGTCCCAAGCTCGCGAAGATCAAGAAGCGCCTTCTGGCGCTCCCGGGCGCGCCTGCCGCCCGCCGCCTTTCGCTTCACCTCGAGGTGCACGGCAGCGTCCGCGCTGCCGTTCGCAAAACTAAACGCAAGTCTGAAAGGGCAAATGCAAGTTTGCATAGG
>CAMIVJ010000048.1 GCA_946401765.1 uncultured bacterium
GGCGGCGCGGCCGCCGCTTCCGCCACCGTCGCGGAGTGCGCTCTCAACACGCGCGCCAGAATCAGGGCAACTGCTCCTGCCGGCAAGTTCTTCCTTCGCTGGACGGGCGACACGACGGCGATCGTTGAAGGCGCCCTCACCTCGCCGGAGGTGACGATCTGCGTGTCGCGCTCCATCTCGCTCGTCGCCGAATATGGCACGTTTGAAGGCCTCGACCTCGCCGCCTCCGATCTTGTCCACCGCTGGAGCTTCAACGGTGACTGCAAGGACTCCATCGGCGGCCGCGACGGCACGGCGCAGGGCTACACGAGCTGGAACGACGACGCCTCGGCGATAGTGCTTCGCGGCGGCGGACGCGGCACGAGCAGCGTCGATCTTGGAACGGGCTGCTTCCCGCTGGAAGACGGCCCGGTCACGATCGAAGTGTGGGCCACGCAGAACGCCGTCCAGAACTGGTCGCGCGTGTTCGACATCGGCTCGGACACCGGCGACTATCTGCTGATTTCGTGGACGCGCGGCACCACGGCCGCGAGCGACTGCGCAAACCTCAACTACCGCAACGTGGGCGAGGTGTTCCGCGGCGAGGACAAGCTGGGCGGCTTCGAGCTCGGCACGAAGTTCCACATCTCGATGACGCTCACGCCGCGTGCGGACGGATTCGTCGATGTGAAGTGGTCGAAGCGTGACGCCATGACCGGGCATGTGATCGCCGCGTCCTCTGCAACGACGAAGACGACATTCCCGACCTCCGCGCTCTCTGGCTGGCACTTCTTCCTGGGCCGTTCGTTCTACAACGACAGCGACGCCTCCGCGACGTATGACGAAGTGCGCGTGTGGAAGAAGGCGCTCACCGACGCACAGCTCGCGTGGAGCGCGCGACTCGGTCCGGACAGCCTTCCCACCGAGGCGCGCGCAGGCGAGACGGCCGCCATCACCACGGCGTGCGAGGGCTCGGGATCGGTCACGGTTGACGGAAACGCGGCGTCTCCCGCCATGGTGGACATCCATGCCGGTGTCGCGGTGGTAGCAACGCCGTCCGCCGGCAGCAAGTTCGGAGAGTGGAAGGGCGACATCGGGCAGATCGTGGAAGGATCCGCGAGGGACGCCTCCATCGTTGTGAACGCCGTGCGCGACATGTCGCTCACTGCGGTGTTCGTGCCCGCGGATACGCCCGCCACCGCCACGTGGAGGGGAGAGGGCGACCGCACGGACGTGAACGATCCCGCGAACTGGACTTGCTTCGACGCCGAGGGGAATGCCGTGGCGGGCGCGGTGCCTGGCGTGATCACAGAGATCACGATCAGCGGCGACACCACGTTCAACTGTCCGCCCGGCCATACGCTCTCATACGCGTCGCTCACGATCGCGGACTGCACGCTCACGGCAGACTGCGACTGGCGCGGCCTCGGCGGCAACTTCACCATCGAAGGCGTGATAGAGCTGAACGGAAAGAGGCTCCTCGCGGCCGACCTTCCCGGAGCTGGCACGATCAAGGGCAGCTACTTCCTCGACTCGACGGCGGCGGCGCCGGCCGTGATGCAGAACGCGTGCTTCTGGCTTGACGCCGCAGACGCATCGACGATCGACAAGGACGGCGACGGAAACGTGCTTTCATGGACGTCGAAGGACGCCTCGCAGCGCGTTGCGCGCTCCAATGCGCTGCCCGGCACTTCCGAGGCCGCCGACGTCAGTTCCGCAATCGCGCCCACCTATGGAACGCTCTGGGGCATACCCGCCCTCGACTTCGGCGCGGTAGGCAGCCGCCACGACCTGATGTACGACCGCTTCACGAACCTGCGCACCGTGTTCCTTGTGATCCGCATCGACAAGAACAGCAACGCGTTCCTGCTTGGCGACCGCAACGGCGGCAACGGTTCGTACAACTTCCACCGCGGCGGAAACGGCCAGTACGGGCACAGCTCGTATGCGAAGTACTCCGGCGTGTGGGATGGCGCGACGAAGGTGAACCATTTCAACGAGAATCTTGACGCGGGACTACACGTGATCTCGATAGTGACCTCGCAGAACTGCAATAGCGACTCGCTCACCGACGACCGCCATCTCAGCAACGGTCAGCGCACCGGCGGCCGCCATCTCTCCGAGGTAGTCTTCTTCAGCACTGCGCTTTCAGACGCCGACAGAGTCTCCGTGGCCGAGTATCTGCAGCGTAAGTGGATGGCCGGTTCCGGCGAGCTGGTTCTTGACGTGGAAGATGGCCACACGGTCACGAACTCATCGATCGTGTTCCAGGGGAACATGAAGTTCGTGAAGGCCGGCGCGGGGACGTTCCGCGCTGCGCGCACGCAGCAGCTGTACAGCGGCGGCACCGACGTGACGGCAGGCCGCTTGATGTGCTCCAGCTACGGCGTCAACTTGGAAGTGGGTTCTGTCGAGAGCATGATATACGTGCGCAGCGGAGCGGTGTTCGACGTTCCCAGCCTCAACGACTTCTTCCAGTACCACTTCGTGCTCGACGGCGGCACGATCGACAACTCGGGCGCGCTGCGCGGCACTGGCGCTGCCCAGCTCGAATACCTGACGCTTGCGGCCGACTCGATGATGAGCAGATACGACTTCATCGGCACAGGCTACACGCCGTGCACGGCGGAGCTTGACGGGCACACGCTCTCGTTCGCGGGCGAAAGAACGAACGTGTTCAACACCGAGCTGAAGAACGGAACTCTGAAGAAGGACGAGGGAATGCTGGCGATAGACAAGACGTCGCTGCGCGCCTCGACGGCGAACATCGACATCGGCTGCGAACTGAATCTTGCGGTGAACGGCGACGTGAAGGACATTACAGTGCGCACTCCAGCGGCCACTGCTGCGGGCGGCAATGGCGTTCTGACGGTGCACGGCGTGTTCCGCCCGGCGAGCGACTACCTGCACAACTTCAAGATGGCCGGCGGTTCCACGCTTGACCTCTCCGCGCGCACGGACGTGTTCCCCGCCAGGAACGACGTCTCTGGCCGCACGCTCTCCTTCGCGGGCGGCACGGTGACGGTGGACGTGCATGGGCGCACGCTCCAGCAGGGCGAGCGGCTCGTCGCGTGGAGCGCGGCGCCCGCGAACGTGACGTTCCAGTGGGATGCGGAAACGGCGGCGGGCGGCGCGCCTGCGCTGCATGCCGACGCGACGGGAATATACTACGGCGAGCCGGGTCCGAACATGGTGGTGGTGGCGCACTGGACGGGCGCGGGCGGCGATGGCGACGTTGCGAACGCGGCCAATTGGGCATGCACCAACGCGTCGGCGCAGGCGGTGGCGGACGGCGTGCCGGGAATGATGACGGAGGTGCACTTCGCCGGCGACGTGAATGCGCAGATGCCTGCCGAATCAGGCGTCAGGTATCTTTCCGTTGACGTGGGGAACTGCACGCTCACGGCGGACTGCGACTGGCGCGGCCTTGGCGACTCCGTGCGGTTCAATGGAATCGTCGACCTTCAGGGACACAAGCTCCACGTCACCTCGCTGATCGGTCCAGGGCGCATCACCGACGACCGTTTCCCCGTAGGCTACAAGCGCCTTAACTACATCCAGGGCGCTGGCGCGCAGCGCATCAAGACGTCGTACACGCCCGCCGCCACCGACACGATCGAGGCGAAGATCAACCTCACCACGGTCTCCGGCAACCAGGCCATCTGGTGCGTGCGCGGCACGAACGCCACCGACAGGTCGTTCACATGCTTCGCGATCGGCAACAGGTTCCGCTTCGACCGCTTCGGCGGGCAGGCAAACGCCACGCAGACCTCCTCGACAGGCGTTGACTACGTGGTAGCCGCGAACGGGTCCACGCTCCTGGGCACGATCAACGGCGCAGAGGTGGCCACGATGACGGCCGGCAACTTCACGCCCGCGAGCACGCTCTCCATCTTCGCCTCGCACTACAACGGCGTGGACGCGAATCTCGGCAACTACGGATCGTTCAAGCTCTACTACCTGAGCGTCACCCCTGCGGGCGCCGAATCGCCTTCGCGCATATACTATCCCGCAAAACGCCTCGCCGACGGCATGGCAGGAGTGATGGAATACCTGCCCGCGCTGAAGGAGTACAAATTCCTCGCGAACGCCGGCTCGGGCGCGTTCGTGGAAGGGGGTGAAGTCGAGGAAGGCGCGGCCCCGGGCGAGCTGCACCTGGAAGTCGCCGAAGGCGAGAGCGTGATGAACACGTCGGTCGTCCTCAGCGGAAACATGAAGCTGGTGAAGGACGGCGCGGGCGAGTTCGTGCCGGCGAAGAAGGCGCAGAGCTTCCTTGGCGGCATGCACGTCACGGCCGGCGGCGTGCGCCTTCTCGTGAGCGGCAACGCGCTCACGCACGTGGGCTATGAAAGCGAACTTGGCGGCGCGATCACGGAGCTCGTGGTGGACGCCGGGGCGGAGATCGACCTCGCCGGCAACTACGACTGCCGCCAGTACACCGTGGTGCTCAACGGCGGAACGTTCGCAAACCGCGGCTATGACATGACGAACGACGGCTATGGATCCGGCAACTATCTGCGGCTCGTCGCGGATTCGTTCCTGGATATAGACGGCACGTTCACCATATGGGGCGCGTATCAGGGCTACCATCTGTCGTTCGACATGGCCGGCCACACGCTCACGGCCCGCATCGCCGAAGGCAAGATGCTACGGCTCTTCCACAACACGCCTCTTACGAACGGCACGTTCCGCGCGACGGGCGGCGGATGGCTGCGCGTGGACAAGGCCGCCACCGACTCAAGCACCGCCACGCTTGTGATGGACGGCGCGGCGCTCTCGCTCATCTATCCGCTCACCGTGCGCGACTACGTGGCGGAGAGCGGCAGCGCGGCGGCGAGCGAGGGTTCGGCGGCGCTCAACGTGCTTGGACGCTTCGCGCCGATCGCGGACGACTTCTACGCCTGCACGATGCAGGACGGCTCCACGCTCGACCTCTCCGGCAGAACTACGGTGCTGAACGCTATGATGCCGCGCGGCGTCCCGGCGCGCGAGGTGGCTTTCGCAGACGGCGCTACCGTGATGGTTGAGCTCGGCGAGCGCACGCCCGAATTGGGCGAACAGCTGGTGGCGTGGACGGAGAAACCCGCCTCGGCCACGTTCGCGTGGAGCGAGGCCACGGCCGCACGCGCCACGCAGCCTCTTGTGGTGCTGCCAGACGGCATCTACTATGGCGGCGAGGGAATCGACAACCTCGTGGTCGACGCCACGTGGACGGGCTCGGCGGGTGACGGCGACGTGGCGAACCCCGCCAACTGGACGTGCCTCAATCCGGCCGGCTCGCAGGTGCAGGACGGACTCCCTGGCGACGTCACCGTGGTGCACATCGGCGGCGACGTGAACATTCAGATTCCCGTCGGCTGCGGAATGAAGTACGCCGTGGTCGAACTCGGCGACTGCAAGCTCACTGCCGACTGCGACTGGCGCGGACTTGACGCGCAGATCAACTCGACGATCGACCTCAACGGGCACAAGCTGTACGTCTCCACCCTAGACGGAACGGGCACAGTCAAGTGCGACAACAGGACCACAAGGACGCTGGATGCGAACGTCACTGCGCCGACTGTGGCGACGCAGAGCACGTTCTGGCTCGACGCGAGCGACGCCTCCTCGCTTGAGGTGAACTCGAACGGGAACGTGCAGAGGTGGACGTCGAAGGACTCCTCGCGCAGAGTGGCCAGCGCCACCACTGCGCCCGTGTACGACACGACGACATACGGAATTCCCACGGTGGACTTCGGCGCGGCTGGGAGCGGAATGGACATGGCCTATACGCGCCTGACCGGCCTGCGCACCGTCTTCTGGGTGGTGAAGATCGCAAAGACGGAGGCGGCGTTCCTGCTGGGCGACACGTCGGCGTACAACTTCCACCGCGGCGCTTCCGGGCAGTATTCGAACGACACGCATTCGAAGTTCGCATCCATCTGGAACGGCACAAGGCTTGTCACCAAGAATGCGGAGGTCATCCCTTCGGAGACGTTCCAGGTGATCTGCGCAGTGATGAACACTGGCTGCCAGAGCGACAGAATCAACACTGACCGCAACTGCAAGACGGGCAACATCTACCGCAACGGCGGCAAACAGCTCTCCGAGCTCATCTGCTTCGACAGGGAGCTCACCGAGGCGGAGCGTCTTGAGATGACGGCGTATCTGGAGCGGAAGTGGCGCTTCGACAGGTCGCACATGGGCGAACTGCACGTCGATGTGCCGGAAGGGGAGATCGCGTACAACGCGGGCGTGGCCATAACCGGCGGAGTGAGGCTCTTCAAGGACGGCGCGGGCTGGTATCTGCCCACGAAGACCGGCCAGACGTACATCGGCGGCACGGAGGTGGCAGACGGCTACATGAGGGCGCGTACGGACGCATATCCCAACGCCACGACGGACGACGATCTCACCATCCGCGAAGGGGCGCTCTTCGACATCGACGGCCGCACCACCACCTCTGGTCGGAATGGCCCGTACCAGAACATCGTCGTGCTTGACGGCGGCACAATCGCGAATCTCGGCGGCGACCTCAGCCACGGATGGACGATGCTCGCCACTATGAAGCTCGAGTCGGATTCGTACATCAGCGCGCCATCCTCGTTCGGATTCGTCAACACCGGCCACAACGCGTTCACGCTCGACCTTGGCGGACACGAGCTCGTGGTGACGAACCTCCCGTCGGGCAAGTCCTTCTGCCTGCACAACGCCACGATCTCGGAGGGCAAGTTCACTGTCACATCCGGCGGCACGCTCAACTTCGAGTACACCGGCGTGAGGGCGCAGAACACGGACTTCGACCTCAACTGCGCCGTGAACGTGGCAGTGGCCACCTCGATGCGCGACTACACGTTCCGCTATGCCTACGACTGGAACGCCGGCTCGGCGGCGCTCAACGTGTATGGCGTGTTCACGCCTGTCTCGGACTACTTCTACGGCTGCACGCTGCAGAACGGAGCCACGCTCAACATCTCGGGCAAGACCGGGGTCTGGAACACGAAGGGCCTCAGCACGAAGGGCCTCGTAACGGCCACATTCGCCGCCGGCTCCACGATCTACGTCGATCTGCACGACCGCAAGGACATCCCGCAGAGCTTCGTGAAGGTGGTTGGCTGGGAGACTGCACCCGACAATGTTACGTTCGTGCGCGCCGCCAACTCCGGAAAGTATGTTGTGCAGACGCGCGAAGACGGCGTGTACGCGATGCGCCTCGGCGGCACCGTGCTGTTTATGAGGTAGCGGCGCCGCGCGTTCACGGATTCTGTTTCAAATCGCAATCTCCGTCGCAAAGCGGCGGAGATTGTGCTATAATGTCTTCAGCTTAAAACCTTGCGCAAGTCAAGTAGCGGAGAAGATGAGAAACTGCATAATGAGAAAGGCATGGATTATGAGAGCGATGAAGTCGTGTGTCTCGTTCGCTGCCGACGCCACAATCAAGAGCTCGGCGACAGGACTACGCCGGCAGCGGCTCCACCATCATAATCCGCTAGCGCGCAATCGTGTTCTAGGAGGAGGAATGGCAAGTTGAAACTTTGGATGACAGGCGTTGTCGCGTTCGCATGCATAGTGGCGTATGGCGCCGTTGTGGCGCCGAACGCCGCAGAACTTGATGCGGCGCGCGAAGAGGCGAGAGCTCTTCTTGCGGACGACTTCAAGGCGCTGAACGCAGGACGGCGGACTCTTGTGGACGTTGCAGACCATGTGGCCGAACTTGCGGCGGCGTCCAATTCCGCCGCGATGGTGCGCGTCTTTCAAGAGGGCGCCTTCAACCTCTACAGGACCGCTGACGCGCTTGGCCGTGCGGCTGAAAGGCACGTGCCTTTCTGGATAAACCTTGGAACGGACGCGGAATTCGAGTTCAGGGCGTGTCCGGCAGGCTCGTTCATGATGGGCTGCGACGACGACCGCAGGAGTCCGCGGTTCCGCCACAAGGTCAATCTGCCCAGACCGTTCTGGATTGCGAAATACCAGACCACGAAGCGGCTCTTCAACACTTTCCGCAGCGTAACTCCCATGACGGAGGAGGAAAAGCTTTACGGCGGAATGGACGTTCCGCATGGCGGACTTTCCCGCAAAGAAATGCTAGGCTTCTGCATATTCCTCACGCGCTGCAACAAAGACCGGCTGCCGAAGGGATATGTATTTCGCCTGCCGACGGATGCAGAATGGGAATACGCTCTTAACGCGAACTGCGACGATCCAGCCGACCCTTATGTGCGGTTCAGAAACGGCGACGAGTCGGCGGCGAAAGAGGTCGCCGTTTCGTGGAGCTGGGTGAATGAATTCCGCGCGGAAAGGGGGTATAAGCCGGTAAACAACGGACAGGGCACAGTGTTCGCCGTTGGCACGCGGCGTCCGAACGCCTGGGGGATCCACAATATGCTTGGGAATGGTAAGGAATACGTTCTGGACACTGTGCCGCTGGATCTCGTTCCAAAGGCGCACGGCGAGGGCAGAATCGAGGACTGCGCGTACGACTTTGGATATGCCGACGAGGAGACGGAGCCTCTGCGCTATTTCGACGGTCCTGCAGGAGATGTCATCACACGCGGCACAAAGATACGCAGCCGTTTTGCCATAAACTGGTATGACCGTACAGTCGTGGCGCCTGGTTCGCACTACTGTGGGAATTTTGTGTTCCGCATCGCGCTTGCGCCGGACATTCTTGCCGAGCGGCGGAAGGAGCCGGCCAAATGACGCTTGCAACAGGTGATGTGATAGGCGGCTATCGTGTTGTGCGGCTGCTCGGCGCAGGCGGAATGGGCACTGTCTATGAGGTGGAGCGCGTGGATGGGGCTGGCCGGTACGCGCTCAAGGTGTTCACGCGCGACCATGGAGACGTGGATGAGCTTCGGCGGCGTTTCCGGACGGAAGGCAAGGCGCTTTCGTATCTGCGGCATCCGAATCTGATTCGAGTGCATGAGCTTGGCGAGGACGCAGAGAGAGGCCTGCTCTATTTCGTCATGGACCTTGTTCTGGACGCCGGCGGCGAAGTGCGCACGCTTGCCGACGTGGAGCCTGGCGAGGTTGACGAGGCTCTGCTTGCGCGGTGGTACGAACAGCTCAGGTCCGCCCTTGAATACATCCATGCCTCAGGGGTGGTGCACCGCGACGTAAAGCCCGGCAACATACTCGTCAACGCGAACGGAGATGCGGTGCTCGGCGACTTCGGCATTTCGCGTTTCATTGACGGCGAACTGCGCCGTAAGCTGGACGTCGAAAGCACCATGGAGGCGACGGACATCGATTCGCGCACCGTCATGGGTTCCGTCATGTTTCTTGCGCCTGAAGTGCGGCGCGGCGAGAAGGCCACTCCGGCATCGGATGCGTATGCGCTCGGCGTCACGTTCTACCGTCTGCTCACGGGCATCTGGTACGAGCCGAGTCCTGTCGCCGACGGGCTGCTTGACGAATTCGGCCGCGGATGGGTACATGCGCTCAGGCGGATTCTGTCCGTAGAGCCGAAGAACAGGTTGCCAATTCCACCCATAGTGGCGCTACGCAATTCCGGGAAAAGACGATGGTGGCTCGTTGGAGTTGTTGCTGCGGTTGCAGTTGCAATTGCCGTTTGGGTAGGGCGGCGTGTCCCCACGCCGCCGCAACGGGCGGAGCGTCCATCGTCCCAGGTTGCGCCGTCGGTAGAGTCGCGTGTCCCGCGCGACCGCATTGAACAATACACCTTCGACCAGTTCTTTCCACGGCATACGGAGTCTTCGCATAAATGAGTGCATTTCCTGAAACATCGACGACGCTTCTGGCGAGGCTTGCCGAACGCGAGACGGGCATTGACCAGGCGGCATGGCGCATCTTCTTCGAGCGGTATCAGCCGGTGATGGTGGAGTATGCCCGGATGAAAGGCGCTGGGGATGAAGCGGAGGATATCGTGCAGGAGGTGTTTGCTGATCTTGCCAAGGTGTTCAAGGCGGGGCGCTACGTGCGCGACAAGGGGCGGTTCAAGAACTATCTCGCGAAGATGCTGCGGAACGAACTTGTGAGCAGGTTCAGGCGTGGGCAGGCCAGGCCGGATAGGGATGGCGTGAACATCACCACCACCAGCGTGGTCGCGAACAAGGAGCTTCAGGTCGAGCCGTCGTTTGGCGAGATCGAGGCCGACGACGAGGCATGGGAGCTTGCGAGGCATCGTGCGGCAGTAGAGCACGTGCTTGCCAAGACGGCGCTTTCGGAGCAGTCGCGGCGGATATACCGCGAGCTGATGGAGACTGGCGAAAGCTGTGCGGCGGTGGCTCGCCGTCTCAAACTTCCAGCCGCGACCGTTCGTCAGGTTAAATCGCGCGTCACGCGCATGATCGCTGCATTCAAAAAGACGACATAGGCACGCGGTATCTTTTCTCAAACCTCGTCATAGAATGTAGGTATGAGAAAATATAGACCATCATAAGGCGTATAGTTGCTCGTATCTCATTAATGTGATATAATGTGCGGCGCAAGGAGGCAAAAGATGATATGCCGAGCGCCTGCTTGATTTGCGGTATGTGCCAGAAGCATATCCGCTCAAAGGAAAGCCCCCGCCATGCATTCAATGCGGGCTTTTCGTAAGAAAGAGACCAGAATCGCAGATGAGGGTCGAAAGATGCGCCGCCGAATCGAACTTTTCAGATCGGCGACAAAGACAAGAAAAGGTCTCATGCCGACTATGATAAGCTGCTATGGACTGAAGCGCAACGCCAACAGCGCGATGATCCAGTCTGTCATAACGCTTGACGATCTCTTCAAGTAGTCGAGCCCCTAGCGTAAAACGCGCTGCCAGCGCATTCGGAAGGGGTGATGTCCTCTATTGATATTGGTGGCAATGGTGGCATTTGTGAACAATTGAGATTTGTGAACAATCACAACCACCGCTGCTTTCTGTCGGAAGACTGGTAACCTAAAAACGGCAGTTGAATGCGCACGTGGTTTTTATATTTCCCGCAGAGGCGCAGAGACGCGGAGATTTATAAGAGTTTTGAAGCATTTGAAGCGCATTGCTGCTTTTCACCCAGGAGGTGAAGATTTGTAATGCTGTTTTGTTTAGGCCTAAGTGGCAGAATAACACAAATATCTAACATTCTCTGCGCCTCTGCGTCTCTGCGGGAGAAATCAACTGACGAATTTAGGGGTAATCGTTCGATAAGGGAAGGCACAGCAAAGGACGGCTGTACACAAGCGTCCCGACCGTGCGTCGTTATTTCCGGCGCTGCGGTTGGCGTATGTTTGGCGGCGTCCCGCGCGCGATTCCCTTGGGCATACCAGTCGCCTCGACAGAACGAGTGGATCATTCCCGACGTGAAATTTCTGAAAATTATTTTTCACGTCCGTTTCGTGTTGACCCAAAGGGACGTGAAATGGTAAAATGTCTGCGTTCACGTCCTAATGGAGGATTGCATGTTTGTCGGCAGAAACGAATTTCTTGATGATTTGTCTGCGCTGTGGCGCAAATCCACTTCGTCTCTTGTGGCCTGTCGTGGTCGCCGGCGAATAGGCAAGAGTACATTGATTGAACGTTTCGCGGAGAAAACTGCGGAAGTTTTCCTTTCGTTTGAAGGACTTCCACCGCGCAAAGGGATGACGAACCGCGATCAGCTTGATAATTTCGGAACTAGCCTTGCGCGGCAAACAAACAGCCCTAGACACATATTGGAGAACTGGCATGACGCATTTTTTTGGCTGAACGAAGCGGTCGACCGCAGGAAACGAACGGTTGTGCTTTTAGACGAGAT